>DASUPI010000165.1:0-2331 GCA_036281135.1 Rhodoplanes sp.
TGTCGTCGGCATAGACGAGGTCGCGGAACGCGTCGCGCAGCTCCGCATAGGATTCCAGCGTCAGCGGGTTCTTGCGCTCCGGCCGGTTGAGCGTCACCGTCGCCACCTTCCCCTCGCGCCGCCACAGAAAATGCTGCGGCTCGAAGTTAGCAAAGTCCACCCGCGCCGGGCGGAACCGGTCGGCCGTCGTGCCTGTCATCGTCGTCTCCTCGAGTGTATGTCCGGATTGGAAAAACATTCGGCTTCCGCTCCCCCGTGTCGGGAGCGGTTCAACTTCATCCTCCCCCGTGAAGCGGGGGAGGACGGGTCGCCTACCCCGCAAAGGTGAGCCCGCCGCTCACGCTCAGCACCTGCGCGGTGATGTAGTCGGAGCGCGGGCTCGCAAAGAACAGGATCGCGTCGGCGATCTCCCGCGGCTCGGCAAACCGCCTGAACGGGATCGCCTTGAGAAACGCCTCCAGCATCTTCTCAGGCCGCGACCGCAGCATCGGCGTGTCGGTCGGACCCGGGCACACGCAATTGACGTTGATCGAATGCCGCGCCACCTCGCGCGCCAAAGACTTGGTGAACGCGATCACCCCGCCCTTCGCCGCCGCATAGGCGGTCTCCCCCGAACTCCCCACCCGCCCGGCGTCGCTCGCCACATTGACGATCTTGCCGCGCCCCGCCGCGATCATCCCCGGCAGCAGCGCCTGCGTCAGATGCAGCGTCCCCCCCAGATTGATCGCCACCACCTGGTCGATATAGCCCGGCTTGTTCGCCGCAAACGCCTCGACAATGCTGAAGCCCGCCGCATTCACCAGAATGTCGAGCCGCGGATGGCGCTCCAGCACCGCCGCCGCGCAGGTCCGGATCGAGTCCGACGCGGACAGGTCGATCGACACGAATTCGACCGCAAGCCCCTCCTGCTCCGCCGCGCGCGCAACCGCCGAACCCCGCTCCAGGTCGATGTCCGCCGCAATCACCCGCGCGCCCGCCTGCGCAAACGTAAGGACCGTCGCCTTCCCAATCCCCGACGCGCCCCCCGTAATCAGCGCAACCTTCCCCTCAAGTCTCATCAATTCGCTCCCTTCTCATCGTTCGCGCGCAGCATCGAGCACGTCTTCTTCACGCATTTGTCACGGCCGGCCGTCCCTGGAATTGAGCGCAGGCGGATCGGCCGCGCGCAGCATGAAACGCTGGATCTTGCCCGTCGCCGTCTTCGGCAGGCTGTCGACGAATTCGATCCAGCGCGGATATTTCCACGGGCCGATCGTGCGCTTCACATGCAGCTTGAGTTCGTCGTGGAGCGCGCGGCTGCGGCCGTCCTCGCTCTGGTCCTTGAGCACGACGAAGGCGCGTGGCTTGATCAGCCCGTTGGCGTCCTCGGCCGGCACGACGGCCGCCTCCAGCACGCGCGGATGCGCGATCAGCGCCGCCTCAACCTCGAACGGCGACACCCAGATGCCGCTCACCTTGAACATGTCGTCGGCGCGTCCGCAGTAGATGTACACGCCGTCGGCCCGCTGCTGATACTTGTCGCCGGTGCGCGTCCATTCGCCCTCGAAGGTGCGCCGCGATTTCTCGCGCTGGTTCCAGTAGCCCATCGCCGCCGACTGGCCGCGCACGAGAAGCTCGCCGATTTCGCCCTCGGCGACGTCGCGCCCGCGCTCATCCACGAGGCGCATGTCGTAGCCCGTCACCGGAACGCCCGACGTGCCGTACTCCACCGCATCGGGCAGATTGGTCAGGAACAGGTGGCCCATTTCCGAGGAGCCGACGCCATTGACGATGTCGAGCCCGAACCGCTCCTTCCAGGCTTTGCCGATGTCGGCTGGCAGCGGCTCGCCCGCCGAGAAGCACAGCCGCAGACGCTGCGACCCGGCTTCCCGCGTGCAGGCCGGATCGGCGAGGATCGCCGCGTAAAGCGTCGGCACGGCGTAGAAATGCGTCGGCTGGTACGCCCGCAATGTCTCGAACACGGTCTGCGGCGTCGGCCGCTCCGGGTAGAACACCGAGGTCGCGCCGACCGACATCGGACAGAAGATCGCGTTGCCGAGGCCGTAAGAGAAAAACAGCTTGGCGGCGGAGAAGACTATGTCCTTCTCGCCGATGCCGATGCGCTGCTGCCCCGCGGCCCTGGCGACGAACATCGGCGTCGAGTGGACGAGCATGACGCCCTTCGGCATGCCGGTCGTGCCGGAGGAATAGACCCAGAAGCAGATATCGTCGGCGCAGGTCCGCGCCGGCGCGGCCGCTTCGTTCTCCGCTGCGAGCAGGGCTTCGAGGCGCGGCACGGGATCGGGAGCGCCGCCGACCGCAATCACCGCCTTCAGGCTCGCAACGTCTTTT
>DASUPI010000166.1:0-4195 GCA_036281135.1 Rhodoplanes sp.
GCTCGACCGCCTGATGGCGGGCCGCACCGTGATCGCGATCGCGCACCGTCTCTCGACCTTGCGCAGCTTCGATCGCATCGTGGTGCTGCAGGCGGGCCGTGTGGTCGAGGATGGTTCGCCGGGCGGACTGGTGCGCGGCGACGGCATCTACCGCGATCTCGTCCGCCGTGAAGTGTCGCGGCTCGACCTCCAGAAGCAGGCCGCCTGACGCTGGCCCGCGGAAAAGCCGCAGCGACTCCCACCGGCGGAAAAAGCCGCAGGAAAGGAAAAAGGGCCGCATCGCGGCCCTTCATCTTTCTTTCAAGCGGGGCGATCGACCGGTCAGCAGCCGGCGCCGCTCGTGCCGCCGGCTCCGCTTGTTGCGCCGGCTCCGCTCGTCGCTGCGCCAGTGGTTGCGCCGCCGCCTCCGGAGCTCGCTCCCGTTTGCGCCGCGCCCGACTGGTTCGACGCGGTCGACGGGTTGCTCGCCGACCGGCCGGGGACGGCGGTGGTGATGTCCGGCGTGCCAAGGCCGTTGAGCGAGGGGACGCTGGTGGTCGCCCCGCTGATGCTGCTGCCCACGCAAGGCTGGGCCGACAGCGCGCCGGGCGCCGGGCCGCCACTCGATGTGCTTGGGTTGGCGTTCGCGCCCGGGCTGTTCAAGCCGGCGCCGGGGTGCTACCGGGCCCGGCGCCATCTGAACGCCGCCATTGCCGAGCGAGCCGGAGCTGCCGAGCTCACCGGTATTTCCGACCGAGCCGGACGTGCCAAGCGTGCTCGAATTGCCGAGCGCACCGCCGGAATTGACACTCGAACTTCCTGCTCCTCCCGCGCCTCCTGTCGCGCCGCCACCCGATCCGCCACCGCCGCCTCCGCCACCGCCGCCTTGGGCGACTGCGAGCGCAACGGAGCCCGCCATGCACAGCGCGGCCAACAACGCCACGTCAACGCGCCTCGATCGCATCATGAACTCCTTCCTCAATCCGTTATTGGGGATGCTTGACGGGCAACGTCGGCGGAGATGAGCGAGTTCCGAGCGAACGCCGTTCTGACGCGCCAATAGGTGCACGTCTGGTCCGAACAGGACTGTGATTTAGATGGCGGTCCGCTTCCAGGTGCGGCGCGCGGATCGTTGATCGGCTTATTCGGCGGGCTGCGGGACTGCGGCCTGCGGCGGCGTTGCCTCCGGCATCGCGCGGCGGAACGGCTCATCGCTGCGACCTTGCTGCCGGCCCGCCTCGAACAAGGCCTTCATGTATTCCGGGTCGAACAGGCCGCGGCTCGGGTGATCGAAACTCTGATCGACATAGGCGACGTTGAACTCGGTCCCGCTTCGGCGTGCGGCGGCAGCGATGAGAATCGCGGCGCTGCGCGTCGCGCGCTTGACGCCGATCGACAGCGAGCGGCCGAGCACGCCGACCAGGCTGCGGTCCGTCATCGCGAATTCCGAAACGAGCTTGCTGTTGAGGATCAGTGTGACCTGCGACGCCGGCAGGCGAAGCGAGGAGGAGGCGAGCAACATCGAATCCGGAGCGACATAGATGGTTGCCGCCAGCCCGCCATCCACATGCATTTCCGCAAGGCGGCGGCCGTTTGCTTCGGCCTCGATCAGCACGGGCGGGAACAGCCCTGGAATGGCGCTGGTCGCGACCAGGATGTCCTGGAAGAGTCTCAGCGCGGCTTCGCCGCCCGCGGACGCGATCGCGCCCATGTTCCACGCGACCGGTCGGCCGGAATCGATGTTGGTGGTGACGATGATCAGGCGTCGGCCGCGGCGGTGTTCGGCCGCGATGTCGGCGAGAAGCTGCGGCGTGATGCGCTTGGCGATGAACTCGCGCAGCGGCCAGGTGTCCATCAGGCTGTCGACGGTTCTCCGATCCTCGAAAACGTCGGGGGCGCTGATTGCCGTAAAGTCCCGCTTGAGATCGGCGTCGCGGGCCGGCCCCAGAAAGGCGAAGGGCGCAAGCAGCGCGCCCGAGCTCACTCCGGAGACAACCGAGAAATTCGGCCGCCTGCCGGTTTCCGAGAGGCCGTTCAGCAGGCCCGCGCCGAATGCGGAATCCTCGCCGCCGGCCGACAGAGCGAGCCAAGGCCCAGTGAGCGGCCCCAGCACGCGGCGGTACTCCTCCTCCGAATCGGCCCAGAAGCGCGCTTCGGGAATGCCCGGAATGACCGAGGCGGCTTGCTGCTGTTGCGTGAAGTCCGCGCGTGCGGGCGGCGCTTGCGGCTTTGGCGCCGCTTGCGGTGCGATCTTCGATCGGCGTGCGGCGATTCGCTTGGTGCGGACTTTCTTCGACGATGCGGCGCGCGCGGCGCAGGCAGCGGACCAGCCGGCTTGGTAGGGCTGCGCACAGGCGGCTGCGATCGCGCGCGGCGCAGCGAAACCGAGATCGGGGAGGGAAATCATCATCGTGCAGATGAAGCCAACGGCGAGCAGCTTCGAGCGGCGAGTCGAATGCATCCGTTTCCCTGCTGATTTCGTGGCGGCTCGCTTCGACACACGCTACTCTTGAACGTCTCGGCTTCTAGCACGACCGTCGGCCTTTGACAGCTACCGCCGGACGACGAAGAAGGCGCCGAGCAGCGACAGGATCCCGGCCACACACATGACGGAGAGGCCGATGCCGACGCTTGCCGCGGGTGAGAGGCCGGACGGCGCGGTGGCTTGTCGCGCAACGATTGTAAGCAACACGACCGCGGCCGCGCCGGCCAGCCATTGCACACTGCCCGAGCGTATCGGATGTGCGGAAAGAAACTTCGCCAATGCGGCGATGACCAAGCCCGCAACAAAGGATATTCCGGCGATCAGCCACCAGGCGAACGCCGCGCGCAATTGGGTCGCCTGCGGGCCGCGCAAACCTCGCCAGAGCCCGCCGAGATCGAGACCGAGATGCGCGAGTACGACCTGCGTCGCGACGGAGAGCAGCACGCCGCTGATCAGGGCGACGCCGAGGATGAATGCGCGCGAAGTCGGTTGCTTTTCGTCGGGCATCGGAATTCGAGTGGGCTCGGACTATAGCAGCGGCAAGGAGCGGGGGCGGGCGATCGTGTTCGCCATCCACCGCGCATCACCCCCGTTCGAGCGCATTTTCATTTCCTTTTCAACCGGCTGGTCCGCTCGCCGAAACCGCGAGCGGGGAACATAGCGATGGTTGGTACGTTAGTGGCGAGATTACGGCTGCGCCGCTCGAGCGAAAGAAGCTCGACCGGACATCCAAGGAGGCTCCCCCCATGGCCCTGTTTTCCGAAGAGATCCATACGATGGATGACCTGTTTCTTCATACGCTTGAAGACATCTACTACGCCGAGCATCAGATCGAGAAGGCGCTGCCCGACATGATGGAAAAGGCGACCGATTCCGAGCTCAAGCGCGGATTTCGCACCCATTTGGGCGAGACCAAGAAGCAGATCAAGCGTCTCGATCAGGTGTTCAAGAAGCTCGATCAGGAGCCCAAGGGCAGCGAATGCCCGGCCATCGACGGCATCATCGAGGAAGCCAACGACGTCGCCGGCGAGATCACGGACAAAGCGGTGTTGAACGCAGCCCTCATCGCGGCCGCGCAGGCGGTGGAGCATTACGAGATCACGCGCTACGGCACGCTGGTCGCCTGGGCGAAGCAACTGGGCCGCAAAGACCTCGCGACGCTGCTCACGCAGAACCTCAAAGAGGAGCAGGCGACCGACAAGAAGCTCACGGCGATGGCGAAGAAGAAAGCCAATCCGACAGCCGCGCGCAAGCAGCCGCAGCGCGGCAATGGCCGGGTAGGCCGCCCGCGCCGCCGCGCGGCTTAAGCGCTGCGAGCCGACAGAGAGCGCGGCGAGGCGCCGTCCCACGCGATGGCGCAAGCTCGGCCTTGTGCTCGGAACAAGGAGTCCCCCACTACGTTGATCGATTGAGCAGATCGCGGCGCCGCCGCGAACGCGCGCACCGCCATCATCGGCAAAACCTTACCGCTCAACAGAACAGGATCGCGACATGGGTCTCTTTTCCAAAGATCTTCACACGATGGATGACCTCTTCGTGCACACGCTGCGCGACATCTATTACGCCGAAAATCGGATCGTGAAGGCGCTTCCGGATATGATCGAGAAGGCCTCCGACCCGCAGCTGAAGCAGGCGTTCAAATCGCATCTCGGCGAGACGGAAAACCAGATCGCGCGCCTGCAGGAAGTTTTCCGCATGCATGGCGTGGAAGTGAAGGGCGTGGACTGCCCG
>DASUPI010000167.1:0-8210 GCA_036281135.1 Rhodoplanes sp.
GCATGAACCCGGTGATGTCGATGTGAAGGAGAGCGGTCAGGTCGCCCTTCACATGCGGGAAGCCGAGAAGCAGAAACCAGCGCCGCTCGGTCGGCGAATGGCAGGGATAGACAAAGGACAGAAAATCAATCCCGCCGGCGAGCAGCTGCGCGATGCCATCGACAATTCGCGCCGATTCCTGCTCCGCATAGGCGCAGTGATGAAGGTAATTCTGCCCAAGTCCGAAATCGGGAAGCGCAAATCCCGAGTCTTGCGCAAACGCTTTCCAACCCTGGCTCACATAGACGATGGTGCCGGAGCGATCCACGACCACGCCATTCACGATGCGATCCGCGAACAGCCCGTCGATCTCTTCGGTATTCAGGTCGAGCGGCGGGCCGGAAGCTGTCATCATCAAATGCATACCCACAAAGACTACTGCGGAATGAATTCGACGCAAGTCTAATAGATAATTCCGTTGGATTCAACAGCTATTTTCCCCAGCCTTAAAGGCCCCCAAAGTATAGGTTTTACTGCAGACCCCGCATCGACATGAGATAACATCAATTTGTTGGATATAAAAACTTGCTGTTTACTCTGCGTTTAGTTTATTGGAGGTGTCGTTTCGTAACGACCACGCGGGCGAAAAGCCGTGGCGCGGGGTGATTGCGAAAGCCTTCGAACGAACAGGGTGGTGCGATGACGCCTCATCCTGTCACGCGTTCGACATAAATCGTCGCCCCATCGACGCGGGTCACCTTCACCCGACTGCCCGCGGGACTATCGTCTCCGCGCACGCGCCACACGGTATCATCGACCGCGATGGCGCCGACGCCGCCGATGATCGGCTTCTCCAGCGTGAACATGCGACCGACCAGCGCGTCGGCGCGACGGTTGAGATAGGGTTGATCGGTCGGCCCGCCCACTTGTTTCGCGAGCCTTCGCCACAACGGGATCAATGCGAGGGCGAAAGCGGCGAAAGCGACGCACTGAAGCTGCCAGGGCCAATTGACGAGCAAGGAAATGAGGCCGACGAGAACCGCCGCAATCCCGAGCCACAACATGAAGGTTCCGGGCAGCAGCACTTCCAGGATCAGCAGGATGCCCGCTGCAATGAACCAGTTCCATGCTTCGAGCGAGGCGATGAGCGACATGGCGGAGCGCTTCAGCTCGCCGGCGGGGCGATAGCCGGCCCGGTCGGCGCCGCACTCGGGCGGCGCGCGTTTCGCCGCGCTTGCGACGTTCCGCCCTCTCCTTCCTCGCCGAAGGTCGCCTTGGCGATTTCGGCGATGCCGGCGAGCGACGACAGAACGCTCGTCGCTTCGATCGGCAGAATCAGCATCTTTTGGTTCGGCGATTGGGCAAGCTCGCCGAAGGCCTTCAGGTATTTTTCGGCGATGAAGTAGTTGAGCGCCGCGATATCGCCGCGCGCCACCGCCTCGCTGACCATCGCAGTCGCCCGCGCTTCCGCTTCGGCGAGGCGCTCGCGCGCCTCCGCGTCGCGGAAGGCGGCCTCGCGGCGGCCCTCGGCCTCGAGAATTTGCGCCTGCTTCTGACCTTCGGCCTTGAGGATCGCCGACTGGCGCTGGCCTTCGGCGGTGAGAATCTCGGCGCGTTTCTCGCGCTCGGCCTTCATCTGCCGGCCCATCGACTGGATGAGGTCGGCCGGCGGGATGATGTCCTTGATTTCGATACGATTGACTTTGACGCCCCACGGAGAGACGGCCGCGTCGACCACGCGCAGGAGCCGCTCGTTGATCTCGTCGCGATGCGACAGGTTCTGGTCGAGGTCCATCGCTCCCATGACCGAGCGAATATTGGTCATCGTGAGCTTGATGATGGCCTGATCAAGATTGGCCACCTCGTAGCTCGCCTTGGCGGCGTCAAACACCTGGAAGAACGCCACGCCGTCGACCGAGATGGTCGCGTTGTCCTTGGTGATGACCTCCTGCTGCGGCACGTCGATGACCTGCTCCATCACGTTGATCTTGCGGCCGACCTGATCGACAAACGGCACGATGAAATTGAGCCCCGGCCTCAGCATCTTGGTGTAGCGGCCGAAGCGCTCCACGGTCCAATTGTATCCTTGCGGCACCGTCTTCACGCCGAGAAAGATGACGAGGACGGCGAGCAGGACGAGCACGATGATGAAAATGTCGAGACCGCCGATTCCCATGAGCGCCTCCGCAGGTCGATCAAGCAAGAGTGTGGCTAGCCGCCGCGGAAAGACAAGCTCCGGGCTCGGTTCGGGCGGTTGTCTTGGCAAAATCTACCGGTCCGGATCGCGGATCCAGCCCTTCAGCTCGCGTCTCACCACGGTCTCGATCACATCCATCCCGAGCTCGCTGTCGTTGAGACAGGGCATGGCGGCGAAATTTTCCCCGCCGTGCTGATTGAAGATTTCTGCGTTCTCGACCGCGATCTCCTCGAGCGTCTCCAGACAATCCGCGGCGAAGCCGGGCGTAATCACCGCGAGGTTCTTCACTCCGGCCTTGGCGAGCCGCATGACCGTCGCATCGGTGTAAGGCTGCAGCCATTCGGCGCTGCCGAAACGCGATTGGAAACTCATCAGGAACTTCGACTCGTCAAGCTTAAGGCGCTCGCGCAGCAACCGATAGGTCTTGGCGCAATGGCAGTAGTAGGGATCGCCTTTGATGAAATAGTCTTTCGGAATTCCGTGGAAAGAGGCGAGGATCACGTCGGGCGCGAACGACAGCTTCTTGCACTCCGCTTCGAATGAGCGCGCCAGCGACGCGATATAGGTCGGGTCGTCGTAATAGGGCGCGGCCACCCGCAGCGTCGGCTGCCAGCGCATCCGCAGCAAGGTGCGGAACGCTTCATCGCAAACCGTCGCCGTGGTCGCGGCGGCATATTGCGGATAGAGCGGGACGAGCAGGATGCGTTCGCAGCCGCGCGCGAGCAGGGCGCGGAGCCGGCTGCCGATCGAGGGATGGCCGTATCGCATCGCCCAGTCCGGGATGATCGATCCGCCGTTCGGCGCAAGCCTGGCCGCAAGCTTCTCGCATTGGGCGCGGGTGATCGTCTTGAGCGGCGATTCGTCCTTCTCGCGGTTCCAGATCTTCTCGTAGTCGCGCCCTTTGCGCCGCGGCCGAAACCGCAGAATGATTCCGTTGAGGATGAACTGCCAAACAAGACCGCTTTCTTCGATGACGCGCGGGTCGCTGAGGAACTCCTTGAGATAGCGCCGCACCGACTGCGGGTCGGTGGCCTCCGGCGTGCCGAGATTGACGATCAGCACGCCAATATACCCACTCGCGACCGCCGGGTGATCGGCGGGCCTGTGCGACACGGTGACGTGGACATCGGGAGCCTCGTCCGCCGCACGCGAGGCCAAGCGCGCCGGCGCGCCCGGCGGCGGGACCGGCGGGCGCGAACGCTCGTCAGGCGGCGGCGCGTCTATGTCGGCGCTGGCGCCGGGGGCCGTGGGCGAATAGACCTTGTCGTTCATCTGGGCTCGGAGTTTAGCGTGGCGAGGAGCGGATAGCAGGTGCGAAGCGCCGCAGCCATACCGTTGTGCGCTCGCGGCTTGCAGGCGGCGTGCAAAGCATTTCGGCTTGGCTCACTTCGTGGCTTAGGCGCGGCGTAGCAGGCTATGATGCGGCCGGCGGGACGTTGCTTGGTGCGCGATCTTTGAAGGAGGCGCCCCGCCCGCGTCCAGATGCGTGGACGAGGCGTCCTTTTCAGGCGCGCCGCGCCGCCAGAAAAACATATCGCCTCGATCACTCCGCGGCTCTCAGGAACACGCCTGGCTCCGCGCGGAAGCGGGCGAACAGCGCGGCTTCCTCGGCCTTCGCGGAGGCGAGGTTGCGCATTTTCACATGGCCGAAGCCGCGGATTTTTTCCGGGATCGCCGCGAGGCCGACCGCGATCGCGTGGTTCTCGGGCGTTAGTTTCTCCAAAACCTCGTCGAGCATCGCCTCATAGTCGCGAATGAGCGCCCGCTCGGTCCGCCGCTCCTCGGTATAGCCGAAGATATCGAGCGGAGTGCCGCGCAGAAATTTGAGTTTCGCGAGCACGCAGAACACCGGAAAGATCCACGGGCCGAACGTCATCTTCTTCAGAACGCCGTTCTTGTCCTTGCGCGCGATCAGCGGCGGCGCGAGGTGGACGTGCAGCCGCAGCGTCTCGCCCTCGACCTCGTTTCGCACCTGGCGCAGGAACGAGCCGTCCGAATAGAGCCGCGCCACCTCGTACTCGTCCTTGTAGGCCATCAGCTCGAACAGGTAGCGCGCGACCACCTCGGTGAGGCCGCAGCGGCCGGGCGCCTTCGCCGCCTCCGCGGCCTTGGTCCGCTCGACGAGAGCGCGATAGCGGGCAGCATAGGCGGGGTTCTGATAGGCGGTGAGGACCTCGATGCGGCGCGCTACCATCTCCTCGAAAGATTCCGAGAGACGCCGAGCGCGGTCCTCCGCTTCCGGCGCCGGCCGGATCAGGGCCTCCACTGCGGCGAGATCGATCGCCGCGCGGCGACCCCAGCGAAACGCCGCGTGGTTCATCTCGACGGCTTCGCCGTTGAGCGCGATCGCCATCTCGATCGCCGCCGCCGAGAGCGGCACCGCGCCGAGCTGATAGGCGTAGCCGAGCAGGAAGAAATTCGCGCCGATCGACTGGCCGAGCAGCGCGGTCGCGATGCGCGAGGCGTCGACAAAATGGGCGCGTTCGGGACCCGCGGCCGCGGCGATCGTGCGCTTCAGGCGCTCGCTCGGAAGCGAGAAGTCCGCATTGCGAGTGAACTCGCCCGGAAAAACCTCGGCGAGATTGACGACCATCTGCGTCGCGCCCGGCTTCACCGCCGCCAGCACCTTCTTGCCGCCCGCGATCACGATATCGCCGGCCAGCACCAGGTCGGCGCCCCGCGCGGTAACGCGGATCGCATGGATATCCTCCGGCCGCTCGGCGATGCGGATATGGCTGTGCACCGAGCCGCCCTTCTGCGCCAGCCCCGCCATGTCGATGACGCCGACGCCCTTGCCGTCGAGATGCGCCGCCATGCCGATGATCGCGCCGATGGTCACGATGCCGGTGCCGCCGATGCCGGTGACGATGATGCCGTAGGTCTGATCGATCGCGGGCAGCGTCGGCTCGGGCAGCGGCGGGAAGTCGCCGCTCTCGGCGATCCCCCTCCCCTGCTTCAGCTTCGCCCCGACCACCGACACGAAGGACGGGCAGAACCCTTTCACGCAGGAGAAATCCTTGTTGCAGCTCGACTGGTCGATCGCGCGCTTGCGCCCGAATTCGGTGTCGCGCGGCTGGATCGACACGCAGTTCGACTGCACCCCGCAGTCGCCGCAGCCCTCGCACACGAGTTCATTGATGATGATGCGCTTGTTCGGGTCGGGAAACAGGCCGCGCTTGCGGCGACGCCGCTTTTCCGCCGCGCAGGTCTGGTCGTAGATCATCACGCTGCAGCCCGGCACACAGGCGAGCTCGCGCTGCACGTCATCGAGCTTGTCGCGGTGATGCACGGTCACGCCCTTCGGCCACGGCGTCCCGCGCGGATATTTCTGCGGCTCGTCGGTGACGACGGCGATGCGCTTGACCCCTTCCGCCGCCACCTGCTGCGCGATCTGCGGCACGGTGAGGCTGCCGTCGTTCTTCTGGCCGCCGGTCATCGCGACGGCGTCATTGAACAAGATCTTGTAGGTCACGTTGACGCCCGCGCCGAGCGCGGCGCGGATCGCGAGCGAGCCGGAATGATTATAGGTGCCGTCGCCGATGTTCTGGAAAACATGCGGGCGCTTGGAGAATGGGGCCTCGCCGATCCAGTTCGCTCCCTCGCCGCCCATCTGGGTGAAGCCCGAGGTCGACCGGTCCATCCACTGGACCATGTAATGGCAGCCGATGCCGGCATAGGCGCGGCTGCCTTCCGGCACGACGGTCGAGGAGTTGTGCGGGCAGCCGGAACAGAAATACGGCGTGCGCACCGCGACATCCTGCGTTTCGGCGAGAATGCGCTGCGCCTCTTTCAGGCGCGCGACCCGCGCGGCCAGTTCCTCGTTCGGCGTAAAACGAAGCAGGCGTTCGCCGATGCAGATGGCGATGTCGTTCGCATCGAGCGCGCCTTTCACCGCGAAAAGCCAATTGCCCTGCTCGTCCTTCTTGCCGATGCAGACCGGCTGGTGCGCCGTGCCGTAGAGCTCCTCGCGCACCTGCACCTCGACCAGCGAGCGCTTTTCCTCGACGACGATGAGGAGATCGACGCCCTTCGCCGCCTCCAGCATGTCGGCGCGGCCGACCGGATAGGGGCAGCCGACTTTGTAGAGCCGCAAGCCCAGATCATTGCATCGCACTTCGTCGAGGCCGAGTTCGTCGAGCGCCTGGCGCACGTCGAGATAGCTCTTGCCGACCGTGACGATGCCGATGCGCGGCTTGCGGCCGCCGGAGAGGATGACGCGGTTGAGCTTGTTCGCACGAACGAAAGCGAGCATGGCGTCGCGCTTGTAATCCTGCAGGCGCGCTTCCATGCCGAGCACGGTGTCGCCGAGCCGGATGTTGAGACCGCCCGGCGGCATTTGGAAGAGATCATCGCCGGGAATGACGATGTTCACGCGGTCGAGATCGCCGTCGACCACCGCGGTCGATTCGACCGTGTCGTGCATGCATTTGAGGCCGACCCACGCGCCCGTGTAGCGCGACATCGCCCAGCCATACAGGCCGTAATCGATGATCTCCTGCACGCCCGCGGGATTGAGCACCGGGATCACGACATTGACGAAGTTGAACTCGGACTGGTGCGCGGTGGTGGAGGATTCGGCGGTGTGGTCGTCCCCCATCAGCGCGAGCACGCCGCCATGTTTGGACGTGCCGGCGGAATTGGCGTGGCGGAACACGTCGCCCGAGCGGTCGACGCCGGGGCCCTTGCCGTACCAGATGCCGAACACACCGTCGAACTTGCCTTCGCCGCGCAGCTCGGCCTGCTGCGACCCCCATAGCGCGGTCGCGGCGAGGTCCTCGTTGAGGCCGCCGTGGAAGTGGATGTCGTTCGCCTGCATCAACGTCTCGGCGCGCTGGAACTGCTGGTCGAGCCCGCCGAGCGGCGAACCGCGATAGCCGGTCACGTAGCCCGCGGTGTTGAGGCCCGCACGCCGGTCGCGCTCCTTCTGCATCAGGCAGAGCCGGATGATCGCCTGATAGCCGGTGACGAAGACCGGCGATTTCCCGAGGTCGTACTTGTCGGCGAGGGTGACGGGCCTGAGCGGCATCGCAGCAATCCTGCACAGGGGCGGCATTTCGGCGCTAATGGCGGGCCGTCGCTATTCGCGAAACAATGCCGCATGCGGCGTTTTCAGCGATATGGGGCGGCCCGCCGCGGCAACAAGGTGACGGCGCTTTTGCCGCGCCGTCAATTTCGTTTGCACATGCGGTTGGAGGAAAAACATGTCGCTCGCGCGCTCGCGTCGAAATCTTCGCACTGCAGCAAGAGCCTCACGCGGGTCCGCGTCCCGATCGACGGCGCAAGCCATCTCATTCCCATGGCGCATCGGCAAAGCGTGCGGCGAGGAAGTCGATGAACAGCTCGCGGCGAGGAAGCGGTTCGGCGCATACAGCGCGTGAATGGGCAACGGCGGCGGGCTGAACGGCTCGAGCACGGCGACGAGCCTGCCTGACTTGATCGCCTCGCCCGCGATCACCGTCGGCAACAGCGCGATGCCGAGCCCTTTGCAGGCGGCTTCGCGCAGCACCTCGCCATTGTTCGCGCACACGGCGGATGCGACCTGCACCGAGATCGCCTCGCCGTCACGCCAGAGCTGCCAGCGCTGCCGCGCCGCCACCTGTCCGTAGACGAGACAACGGTGAGCCGCGAGATCCTCGGGTTGCTGCGGCGCGCCATGGCGCGCCAGATAGTCCGGCGCGGCGACCAACACGCGGCGCGTCGCGGCGAGCCGGCGCGCGACGAGGCTGGAGTCCGCGAGTTTGCCGATGCGAACGGTGACATCGACGCCCTCTTCGAGCGGATCGATGAAGCGATCGTTGAGCAGAAGTTCGATCCTCAAATCGGGATAGCCGGCGAGGAAGTCGGCGACCGCACCGGCGAGATAGGCCGTGCCGAACGACATCGGCCCGTTGATCCGCAGCATGCCTTTGGGCGCGTCGTGCAGACCCGCAATCCGGATTTCGGTCTCCTCGATCTCCGCCAGCACGGCCGCGCAGCGCTCGTAATAGGCGAGCCCCGCCTCGGTCGGGCGAACCTTGCGCGTCGTGCGATCGAG
>DASUPI010000168.1:0-3616 GCA_036281135.1 Rhodoplanes sp.
CCTGTTTACCGTCCGTTAACCATATTCGTTGCAGGGTTGAAGCCTCAGATTCTGAGCAACAGGAGGCCCAACATGCAGCTGACATTGGAAGAACGCATCCGCGATCGCGCCTACTTTCTGTCGGAGAGCGCAGGCGGAGGAGGCGACGACACGCACTTCTGGCTGATCGCCGAGCGCGAAGTGCTGGCCGAAATCGCAACCGAATCCGCGACCGCCGTGCAGGTCGCGGAGGCGATCCACATGGAAGCGGCGGAGCCCGTGCTGCAGGCGACGGAAACGACGCAGGCGGCGCCGAGCCAGCCGAACAAGCCGGCACGCAAGACGCGCCCCGCCGGCAAGACCTCGGCGAAGTCGTCCGCCAAGTCGGCTCCTGCGGCGGCGGAAAGCCGGACAGTCCAGTCGGGCGTCGTCACGCCGATCAAGTCCGCGACGAACGCTCCGGTGAAACCGGCGATCACGCCCGCGAACAAGGCCCGCGCACGAGCGTCCGCACACTGACGCTCCTTGCCAGGCGTCCGCGAATAACCAGGCGCCCGCGAACCGCTCACCCATACGACCCGCACGTTCAAGTTCAAGAGAGCGAACACCTCCGCCCAGGCGGACGGGATTCGCTCTCGATCCTTTTTGTCCCAAGACGCCTCTCAACAGCTTGATCCACTCGTTTTTTCCGCCATGCTAGTATTCGACCTTTAGCGTTAGCTCCTCGCCGGCATTGGCGCGTCTCTCGCACGCGACGCAGCGCGCAGCGGTGCGGATGCAGGACCCACTTCAACCGGCCAGGTCCCGGTTCTGCAGCGCGCGCACTTCGTGCTGCGCTGTGTTCGGGACGCGAGCCCCCTTGCGGACCAAGCGTCAGAGCCACAACGCTAGGCCGTTGCGGAATACTCGGTGGAGCGTGCGATGGCGTCAGGGAATGGACGGGAGCTGCCGTTTCTCATCGCGGGCGGCGGCATAGGCGGGCTCGCCGCAGCCTACGCCCTCGCGCGCCGAGGGTTTCCGGTGCGGGTGTTCGAGCAGTCGGCCGAGTTCCGCGAAGTCGGAGCGGGAATCCAGCTCGGGCCCAATATTTTCCGCGCGCTCGACAAGATCGGCCTCAAGGACGCGATGCTGGTCGACGCCTGGCAGCCCGGCAAGCTCGAAATGCGCGATGCGCTCACGGGCGAGTTGGTCACGAGCGTTCCGCTCGGCGCGCAATTCTTAAAAAAATTCCAGTATCCCTACGCCGTGACGCATCGCGCCGACATCCATGGCGTCTACCTGCACGCCTGCCGCACCCAGGAGCTCGTGACGCTCGAACCCGAAAGCCGCGTCGCCGATTTCCGGGAGACCGGGGACGGGGTCGTGGTCTCCCTCGACGATGGCACGCAGGCGCACGGCCGCGCGCTCATCGGCTGCGACGGCCTGTGGTCGGGCGTCCGCGGCAAGATCGTGGGCGACGGGGCGCCGCGCGTCTCCGGCCACATCGCCTATCGCGCCGTGCTCAGACGCGAGGACGTGCCGGAGGATCTCTGGCGTCCCGACGTGATCCTCTGGGCCGGCCCGCGTACCCATTTCGTCCATTACCCGCTGCGGCGCGGCACGCTCTACAATCTCGTCGCGGTGTTCCATTCGGATCGCTATGTCGAGGGCTGGAACACGCGCGGCGATCCCGAGGAGCTGTGGCGGCATTTCAAGGGGCAGCGGCCCGAAGTCACGCGGATGCTGGAGCGGATCGACGCCTGGCGCATGTGGGTGTTGTGCGACCGCGAGCCGGTGAAGGACTGGTCGCGCGGACGCGTGACGCTGCTCGGCGACGCCGCGCATCCCATGCTGCAATATCTCGCGCAAGGCGCGTGCATGGCGACCGAGGATGCGGTCGCGCTCGCCGAAAACGTCGCGGCGACGCCGGACGACATCGCGGGCGCCTTCAAGACCTATCAGGACAGCCGCTATCTGCGCACCGGCCGGGTGCAGCTGATGGCGCGCGTCTACGGCGAGTTCTATCACGCGCGCGGCGTCGCGGCGGAGCTGCGCTACCAGGCGCTCAACAGCCGCACGCCCGAACAGGCTTATGACAGCACGGCCTGGCTCTATGGCGGGCAGTGACGCGGGTGACTCGGCTTGCGGCCTGCGCCCCCCACACCTCTCCCCGCCGGGGAGAGGTGTGGGGCCTTTCCAATCGCGGTCAGCACGGGCTAAAGGTTATCCCAGTGCGGCGTCGCCGCGCGCCCAGCCCTCGCGCGTCGCGCGGCAATACTCGTCGAAGCGCCGGTCGGCGATCGCGGCGCGGGCGCCCTGCATCAGGTCCTGGTAATAGAAGAGATTGTTGAGGCTCAGCAGCATCACGGCGAGCATCTCGTTCGCCTTGACGAGATGGTGCAGATAGGCGCGCGGCGCGTCGCGCGCGGCCGCACAGCGGCTCTCCGCATCGAGCGGGCGCTTGTCGTCGGCGTGGCGCGCATTGCGCAGATTGATCGGGCCGAAGCGGGTGAAGGCGAGCCCGTGCCGGCCGTTGCGGGTCGGCAGCACGCAGTCGAACATGTCGACGCCGCGCGCCACCGCGGCGAGAAGATCGTCCGGCGTGCCGACGCCCATCAAGTAGCGCGGGCGCGCGTCCGGCAGATACGGCGCGATGTGCTCGATCATCGCCAGCATGGTCTCCTGCGGCTCGCCGACCGCGAGCCCGCCGATCGCGTAGCCGTCGAACCCCAGACGAACGAGTTCGCACGCGCTCTCGACGCGCAGCCGCGGATCGTCGCCGCCCTGCACGATGCCGAACAGCGCGCGCCCGAGCGCGGCGTCGGCCGCGAAGGCGCGCTTGCATCGCTCCGCCCAGCGCAGCGAGAGCCGCATCGCCCGCTCGATCTCGCGCGCCTCCGCCAGCAGGCGCACGCATTCGTCGAGCTGCATCGCGATGTCGGCGCCGAGCAGGCGCTGCACCTCGATGGCCCGCTCGGGGGTGAGCTCGATCGTCGCGCCATCCACATGCGAGCGGAAAGTGACGCCGCGCTCGTCGACTTTGCGCAATTGCGACAGCGACATCACCTGGAAACCGCCGGAATCGGTGAGGATCGGGTATGGCCAGTTGATGAAGGCGTGCAGCCCGCCGAGCCCGGCGATGCGTTCCGCGCCCGGCCGCAGCATCAGATGATAGGTGTTGGCGAGCACGATGTCGGCGCCGGCCTCCCGCAGCTCGCGCCAGTGCACGCCCTTCATCGCGCCCTGGGTGCCGACCGGCATGAAGGCGGGCGTGCGAATGACGCCGCGCGGCGTCGCGATCTCGCCGGAACGCGCGGCCCCGTCGGTCGCATGCAGGCGGAAGGTGAAGGGTTCGGGCATGCGTTCCGGCGCAGTGCGCGTTCTGCCCTCTCCCTTTAGGGAGAGGGCGCCGACCAGTCGAAGACTGCAAGGCGGGTGAGGGGTAGCTTTCGATCACGACCGCTGCAAGGTCCCCTCACCCGGCCCTCCCCGGATCAATCCGGGTCGGACCACCCTCCCCACAAGGGGAGAGGGTTGGACAGCATCCCGGCGGCTGGGAAACAGCAGGCATGCATCGCCATAGGAGTAGAAGCGGTAGCCGGCGACGATCGCGTGCGCGTAGGCGCGCCGCATCACGTCGAGCCCGCTGAAGGCTGCG
>DASUPI010000169.1:0-9392 GCA_036281135.1 Rhodoplanes sp.
ACCTATAATCCCGCCGACGGCGAGGTCACCGCTGCGTGAATAAAGCGGGTCAGCTATGCGCTGTGGTAATCCCGAATCGACCACGCCTTCGTGACCGAGCGGCAACGCTGCGACCACCCGCCCGAGCGGGTCGACCACGGCGGAAATGCCCGAATTGGCGGCGCGAACGAGCGGAAGCCCTTCCTCGATCGCGCGCAGGCGCGCCTGCAGCAGGTGCTGGTAGGGCCCGGCCGTCGCTCCGAACCAGGCGTCATTTGTCACGTTGAGCAGCCATCCGGGGCGTTCGCCGGGCGGGACGACGGCGTGCGGGAAGATGACTTCGTAGCAGACGAGCGGCACGAAAGCCGGCGCGCCGGGCGTCGTAATCGTCCTCCGCCGCTCGCCGGCGAGAAACCCGCCGGGGACGCGAACCAACTGCTCCAGTCCCAGCCGTTCGAGCAGACTCCGCAGCGGCAGGAACTCGCCGAACGGCACCAGGTGGACCTTGTCGTAGACGGGAAGCGCGACGCCTTCGTCGTCGATCAGATAGACTGAGTTATAGGCGCGGATTCGCCCGGGCCCGGATTCGGCCTCCGCAAAACGCGCCGCTCCGGTGATCAGCACGGTTCCGGCGGGCAGCAGCTCGCCGATCGCCGCGAGCGCATCCGGCTCGCGGGTGAGGAAGAACGGAAAAGCCGATTCCGGCCAGATCAGGTGCGTCACGCCGGCGATCCCGTCGGCCGGCGGGCTCTTGGCGCGGCTCGACAGAGCGAGATAGCGGCGGATCACCTCCGCCTTCGCACTGTAGTTGAAGCGCTGATCCTGCGGGATGTTCGGCTGCATGATCCGCAGCTGCACGCCCGGGACGAATGTCGTGGGCGTCGTGGCAAGCCGCACCGCGCCGTAGACGGCGAGGCCGGCGAGAACCGCGAGCGCCGCGGCCGGAGCGAGCCACGGCCGACGCGTATCGGCGCGATCATCGGCGAGCGCGGCCGGACTGGCGAACACGGCGATGGCGATGGAAGTGAGCCCCCACAGGCCGATCAGCGCGGCCGCCTGGGCGAGCGCAAGCGAGCCGGTCAGGCTGTAGCCGAAGGCGTTCCAGGGGAAGCCCGTCAGAACGTGACCGCGCAGCCATTCGGCGAGCGTGAGCGCCGCGGCGAGCGTCAGAATGCGCACTGCCCCGCGTGTCCACAACAGGCGTGCGAGCGCGAAGCCGAACGCGGTGAACAGCGCAAGCCCGGCCGGCAGCGCGACGACGGCGAACGGCATCAGCCAGCCGAAAATGTCGGCGTCGACGAGAAAGGCCGATCCGACCCAGTACAGGCCGGAGAGGAAATAGCCGAAGCCGAAGCAATAGCCCGCCGCTGCGGCGGCGAGGACGCCGTCCCAGCGCCCGACCGCGCCGTCGATCAGCCACACCATCACCGGGAAAGTCAGAAAAAGCGCCGGCCAGACCTCGAGCGGCGGCATCGCGAGCGTGGACGCCGCGCCCGCCAGGAAAGCGATCAGCGCGCGCTGCAGCCCCCGTGCGAGCACGATCGGCTGCGCGATGCGCGCGGCGATCACGGTTGGCGCGTCGGGGCGGGCAGGGCAACCGGCGGCGATGCGGTCGCCTCTCCGGACGCGGGCGGTTCGGTCGCGCCGGCGTCACGTGGATGGGCGCGCGCGCCGTCTTCCTCCGGCTCCCGCCGCGGCTCCCGTCCCCGCAGCAATTGCTTGCTGCGGGAGATCTTGACCTTCTTCACCCGGCGCGGGTCGGCGTCGAGCACCTCGATCTCGAACGGCTCGGGACCCGGAACGATTTCGCCGCGCACGGGAACGCGCCCGATGCGGGTGACGAGATAGCCTCCGACGGTGTCGACCTCCTCGGCGGCATCGCCGACGTCGAATTCTGCGCCGATCGTCCCGACCACGTCTTCCAGCGTCGCACGCGCGTCGGCGAGAAATGATCCGTCCGGCTGGCGCACCACCGTATGGGCGACGTGCTCGTCGTGCTCGTCCTCGATGTCGCCGACGATCTGCTCGACCAGATCCTCGATCGACACCACACCGTCGGTGCCGCCGTATTCGTCGATCACGAGCGCGAGGTGAATGCGCGTCGCCTGCATCTTGGCGAGAAGGTCGAGCGTCGGCATCGAGGGCGGCACGAACAGGATGGTGCGGACGAACTTCGCCTGGGACAACGGCATCGCAAGATCGATCGCGCCCAGATCGAGGTCGGCGGGAAACGGCTTCTTGCGTTTGGGCTTGCCCTGCGGAGGCACGGCCGCCTGCGCGGTCATGAAGCCGATCATGTCGCGGATATGCACAAGACCGACGGGATCGTCGAGCGTGTCGTCATAGACGACGAGGCGCGAATGCCCGGCGTTCTCGAACACCTTCATCAACTCGCCGAGCGGAATGTCCTGATGCACGGCGACGATGTCGGCGCGCGGAACCATGATGTCCTCGACGCGCCGTTCGCTCAGGCCGAGTATGTTCTTGAGCATCGCCCGCTGCTCGGGCGAGAAGCCGGTATCGTCGAGCGTGCGGCCCTGCAGCAGCAGCTCGATATCGGAGCGGGTCGAGCCCGCGGCTCGACCGAACAGCGTGCGCACAAGCCGGTGCAGCCAGCCCTCGCCGTTGGCGCCGGGGTCGGGCTCAGGCCCATGCTCCGGGCGCGGCAGGGGGACCGGGAGATTGCGGTGCTCGGGAAGTTCGACCGAATCAGGTCGACTTGGCGCGTCTTCAGGCATGATGATCGTGATCAGGCGCGGTCGTGCCGGGCGGACAGAGCGAGGTCGCGCTCGTCATAAGGATCGGGCATGTCGAGCCGCCCAAGAATCGCCCGCTCGCGCGCTTCCATCGCTTCCGCCTCCGCGTCGGAACAGTGATCATAACCCAACAGGTGCAAAACGCCATGGACCAGGAGATGCGCGAAGTGATGATAAAATTCCTTTCCTTCTGCGTCGGCTTCCGCCTTCGCGGTATCGAAAGCGATCACGATGTCGCCGAGAAACACCGGCTCGCCGCGCCTTCCTTCCGCCGTGCGCTGCGACGACGTGGGCGCGGGGAAGGATAGCACATTGGTCGCCCCGTCCTTGCCGCGGAAACGGGCATTGAGCGCGCGCATCGTTTGGTCGTCAGTCAACACGACGGCGAGTTCGCAATCCTCGTGGTCCGGCGGCAAAGCCGCCTCGGCCGCGCGACGCACGTGGGATTCGATGTCGGAAACGTCGTTCCAAAGCGGCGACTCGACCACGATGTCGATCGTGCAGGGCGGCGCGGGCCGCTCCGACTGCGTCATGCGCCGGGCTCGCGTTTACGCGCGGAGGAGGCGCGGTCATAGGCGGCGACGATGCGTCCCACCAGCTCGTGGCGGATGACGTCCGCCTCGGTGAAGACGACATGGCCGACGCCCTCGACGCCCGCGAGCAGACGCACCGCTTCCGTCAGGCCCGAAGTCTGGCCGGGCGGCAGGTCGACCTGGCTCGGATCGCCGGTGACGATCATGCGCGCGTTCTCGCCGAGACGGGTCAAGAACATCTTCATCTGCATCGAGGTCGTGTTCTGCGCCTCGTCGAGAATGATCGCGGCATTGGCGAGCGTGCGTCCGCGCATGAAGGCGAGCGGCGCGATCTCGATCTCGCCGGTCTGCAAGGCGCGCTCGACGATGCGCGGGTCCATGAGGTCGAACAGGGCGTCGTAGATCGGCCGCAGATAGGGATCGACCTTCTCGCGCATGTCGCCGGGCAGGAAGCCGAGCCGTTCGCCCGCTTCCACGGCGGGGCGGGACAATATGATGCGATCGACGTCCTTGCGCTCGAACAGCGCGATCGCGTGGGCGACTGCGAGCCAGGTCTTGCCGGTGCCGGCCGGCCCCGCGCCGAACACGAGCGCGTGCCGCCGCAGCGCGCGGATATAGGCGTCCTGCGCCGGCGTGCGGGCGCGCACCAGCCGCTTGCGCAGATTGATCTCTTCGAAGCTCGGTCGCGCCGCCGACGGGTCGTAGTCGAACAGCGAGCCCTGCGCGATCGCGAGGCGGATCGCGCCTTCGACATCGCCCTGGCTCAGATCGTGGCCTTGCTTGAGCTGCTCGTACAGGCCTTCGAGAACGTGACGCGCCTGTTCGCAGGCGTCGCGCGAACCTTCGATGGTGACGTGATTGCCGCGCGAGTCCGCGACCACGCCGAGCCGTCGCTCGATCAGCGCGAGATTCTGCCCGTACTGGCCGAACAGGGCCGAGACCAGCCGATTGTCGTCGAAGGCGAGCACGAGATGCGCCGCGGTGTCGCCTGGAGGCGGCATCAGGGCTGGACTGTCGGGAGCGCGGCGGGCCAAGGCGTTACGGTCCTGCGCCGGCGGTCGTCGGGTTGTCGTCATGCATATGCGGCGAGAGCGCCAGAGTTCCGAACAGGCTGTTGGTTCCGAGAGCGGTGATTCGTACGCGAGCCATCTCACCTGCGAATGATGTCGGCGCCATGACCTGCACCGGCTGCAGATAGGGCGAGCGGCCGATCAGTTGTCCGGGCCGCCGGCCTTCCTTCTCGAACAGCACGTCGAATGTGCTGCCGAGCAGGCCCTTGTTGAACGCATGTGCGTTGCGATCAATCGCCTGTTGCAGCCGCTCGAGTCGCTCGGCCTTGTCCGCTTCCTCTACCTGGTCCGCTCGCGCGGCGGCGGGCGTGCCCGGCCGCGGCGAGTACTTGAAGGAGAACGCGCCGGCATATCCCACCTCGTCGACGATCGCGAGCGTCGCACGGAAATCCTCCTCCGTTTCGCCCGGAAATCCGACGATGAAATCGGAGGTGAGCGCCATATCCGGCCGCGCCGTCCGCAGCCGCGCGACGACCGCGAGATAGTCGGCGCGCGCGTGCCGCCTGTTCATCGCCGCGAGAACATGATCGGAGCCCGACTGCACGGGAAGATGGAGCTGCGGCATCAACGGCGCAAGATCGCGATGCGCAGCGATCAGGTCGTCGTCCATGTCGCAGGGATGGCTCGTCGTGTAGCGCAGCCGCGCCACGCCGGGAATCTCCGCGAGGCGGAAGAGCAACCGCGCGAGCGACCAGCTCCGGCCATCCGCCCCCTCGCCGTGATAGGCGTTGACGTTCTGCCCGATCAGCCGCACCTCGCGCACGCCGGCGCGGGCGAGGCGTTCGACCTCCGCCACGATTTTCGCAACCGGTCGCGACATCTCCGCGCCGCGCGTATAGGGAACGACGCAGAAGGTGCAGAACTTGTCGCAGCCCTCCTGCACGGTGACGAAGGCGGTGACGCCCCGCGCGCGGGTCGCGGCATCGCTCGCCGGCGCGAGATGGTCGAATTTGTCCTCGGGGGGAAACTCGGTGTCGACCACCTTTCCGTCGCGCTCGGCGCGGGCGACGAGGTCGGGCAGGCGATGATAGCTCTGCGGGCCGAACACGAGATCGACCACCGGCGCGCGGCGGATGATTTCTTCTCCTTCGGCCTGGGCGACACAGCCGGCGACCGCGACGAGGACTTGCCGTCCTTCGCGCGCCGCCTGTCCTTTCAGCCGGCGGATGCGGCCGAGTTCCGAATAGACCTTCTCCGCCGCCTTCTCGCGGATATGGCAGGTGTTGAGGATCAGAAGGTCGGCCTCGTCCGGCGCCGTCGTTTCGACAAAGCCGTCGCGCGCGAGCGTGTCCGCCATACGATGCGAATCGTAGACGTTCATCTGGCAACCATAGGACTTGACGTAGAGCTTGCGCGGTTCGGTCATACCAGCTCGCCTATATCTGTCGATCAGGGCCGTTCAAGCCCACGACAGCCTTGCCAACCGATTACGTTCATTGATAAATTCTCATGGTCGGGCAGGCCTGAGCAGGTTAGCCTATTTTTAGCGCTTTTCACCGCCAATAGGAATGGCCGGCTGGGATGGCGTCGCTTGCAGACCGGAATCGCCTGCGGAGCCATACTGGGGTATGATGTCAAAACGCGCCGGCGCCCATGAATGTAAGGGTCTGCCCGAGCTGGAACGCGTTCGCTCATGTGATCGTCGGCTTGAGCCGCCGCCGCGATGTGATACCACTGTAAAGCTCCTCAGTGGCGTGACGGCTGAATTGCGAAGCTTCGTCGCGGTACGCGCGCGACTATTGGCGAGGAGAGACGTCGAGGCGGCGGGCGGGCGCCCGGCCGGTCTCAGACAGACAGAATCGAACCTCTGCCGACTGGACAAGCCGCCGCAGCGGGGCAGGGGTAAAGCGTATCGATAGCGCTGATCATAGATAGGCGCACTCGGATGATCAGAAGACTCTTGTTTGTGTTCGTCGCGAGCGGGCTTGTGCTGACCGAAAGCGCGTCGGCGCAGGGCGCGCGCAGCATTCTCGACTATTTCCGGGGCACGCAGCCTGCGGCCACGCAGCCGAGCCGACCATCGGAGTGGGCAAAGATTCCGGCGAACGAACTCGACTGCATCGATCAGGAACTCCGCAAGGAAGGCACGAGCGCCAAGGCGCTCAGGCAGCGCGGGGTCGCGCCGACCGATGAACGCATCGCAAAGCTTCGCTCCGAATGCCGCAAGCAACTCAGCCAGGCGGCGCAGCCCGCCCGCGCGCAGTCGTCATCCGATTTCGTGGTGGACGGCCTCGCTCTCGGCAGCCGCGCGCCGACCGAACATCCGAGCTACTCCGCGTTTCAATGCAGCCCGAGCGAGGTGTTCGCCGGCCTGACCTGGTGCCAGCGCGTGCAGCGGGAACGGACGGGTGCGCGCGAACGCTCGACCTCGACATCCATCCTGCACCACCCGGACGGGCGGGCGGCCTATGTCAACCGGGTGAGCGAGCCGGTCGTTTACGGCGCGGGCGGTTTCCAGAACGAGTTCGACCGGCTCTCGGCGCGACACGGAAAACCCGCGCGCGTGCTGCGAATCCCGGACAAGGATGGATTGCCCGACGCGATCATCGCGGTGTGGGGGACGATACAGCTCGACCCGCTCGATTCCGATAGCGTCGCGACGCTCGCGGCCGGCGGAAGTCCGCGCAAGGGACTGCTGGCTGATTTCATCGGAAATTTCCAGCGCTCGGCCCGGCTCGGTTTGCCCGTTTATCGACTGAGCAGCGGCGCGGGCTACATCTGGTCGGCAAGCGCCGACAGCAACGGACGCGGCCATCAGCGCGCCTTGGTGTTCGATGCCGACCTCACCGCGCCCGCGCAGGTCGCCGAGCGGCCGAACGCCGCCACGCCGCTGCCCGCCGGCGACGCTGCGATGGCGGCGGAGAACGCAGCAGAGAAGGCCGCAGGCGAGATAGTTGCAGCGGAAAAGGTCGCAGCGGACAAAGCCGCGGCGGAGAAAGCGGCTGCGGACAAGGCCGCTGCCGATGCAGCCGCCACCGATAGGGCGGCGGCGGAGAAACTGGCGGCGCTGAATGTCGCTGCGGAGAAGGCCGCGGCGGAAAAGGCGGCAGCGGAGAAACTGGCGGCGCTGAATGTCGCGGCGGAGAAGGCCGCGGCGGAAAAGGCGGCAGCGGAGAAACTGGCGGCGCTGAATGCCGCGGCGGAGAAGGCTGCGGCGGAAAAGGCGGCGGCGGAGAAAGCGGCAGCGGAAAGAACGGCGGCGGAGAAGGCGACCGAAACGGTGGCCGCGCTGAACGTCGCCGCGGAGAAGGCGGCGGCCGAAAAGGCGGCGGCGCTCCGGCTCGCGGCCGAAAGGGCGGCAGTGGTAAAAGAGGCGGCGCTCAAGGCGGCGGCCGAGAAGGCCGCGGCGGACAAGGAAGCGGCGCTGAGCGTGGCGGCCGAGAAGGCCGCGGCCGAGAAGGCCGCGGCGCTGAGGGTGGCGGCCGAGAAGGCCGCAGGCGAGAAGGCGGCGGCGCTGAAGGCTGCGGCCGAGAAAGCCGCGGCTGAGAAGGAGGCGGCGCTCAAGGTCGCAGCCGAGAAAGCCGCAGCGGAAAAAGACGCAGCGCTGAAGGCTGCAGCCGAGAGGGCGGCGGCGGAGAAGGCGGGAATGGAGAAGGCGGCCGAGAAGGCCGCCGTGGAGAAGATCGCCGCAGAAAAGGACCGGGCGCTGAAGGTGGCGGCGGAGCGGGCGGCCGGGGAGAAGTTGGCGTTAGCGCAGAAGGCGGCGCTGGGAGAATCCGCAGCGGAACGGGCGGCGGCCGCGCAGAAGGCGGAACAACGAGCGGCCAAGTTTCGCGGCCTCTTTGTCGACATGCCGTCCGATCAATTCGCCGCCGCGATCAAGGATCTGGGCTTCGACGTGAAGCTGCAGGTCTCGTCATACCGGGCGGGCGCCAGCACGGAGCATCATCTGTTGCTGGAGGTCATCGCCAAAGAGGCGGACAAGCCCGTCATGTATGTGGATGTCCGCAACGAGGCGCCGCTTTCGGAGAAATTCGCGGCGGTTTACGGTCTAAAAGTGCTCGACAAGGCATCCGACTACACGATTTTTTCCGGACTGAATCCGCCGAAGCTGCCCAAATTCACCGTACGACGCCTCGTGTTCTATCCGGGGTTTTTCGACGTAGCGGGCATGAGCGCGGAGGATTTCGCCCAGCTCCTGCTCCGCAAGTATCGCTTCGTCGGCAATAAGCTGCACGACGGGTCGAAGAAGGATCAATGCAATCAGTGCATGATCGGGCTTCTCACCACGGGTGAAGCCGTGAACCTGAGGCTCGACAGCGACGGCCAGTGGGCCTTGGAGATCGAGCCGGCGTCGGACGATTTCGCCAAGCAGTTCCGGCCGCCCAAGCTGTAGCGGAGCGGGGCTGCTCCGAGAAGAACAAAGCGAAACGTGCCCGCAACGAAGATGGGTTGCGCCGGCGGCCCGACTGGGCTGTGCTCAAGGCGATGATTGTTCCGCCCAACGCGGTAAACTCGGCTCAAGTGCCGCGGGAAGAAAACGGGGCGGAGAGCAGCTGACATGATCAGAGCGACGCCTAATAGGCTCGATCGGCGCAGCTACGCATGCGGAATAGGCAGGTTGCTGGTCGCGGCCATCCTGATCTGCAGCGGCGCAGCTGCAGCACAGGATGAACCTGCATGGCCGGTCCAGGGGACGCTGTTCGGAAAGAACGATAAACAATCGAAGGATGTCAGCGGCATTGCCTGCAGTTCTCCGGCCGGTTTTCCGTGTTCTTGCCTGCTGGTCGACGACGAGTCGCAGGGAGCGCAGATCGTGATCGTCCAGGACGGCGAGATTGTCGCAGGCCAGGTCGTTCCCCTGATCGATGATCGTTACGATGATGAGTTGCTTGAGCTCGATGGCGAGGGCGTGGCTTTCGCGGATGGCTTCTTCTATGTCATCGGTTCGCATGGCCACCCGCGCGACAAGGACAATGATCTGGATCCCGTCAAAGATCAGCGGAAGATTGAGGCCAGCATCAAGGCTAACAGCCGGGTTATTCGCGTCCGCATTGATCCCGCCGCGCTCGACCGCGATGGCAAACTGACCGCCACGCCGGAAATCAAGCGCT
>DASUPI010000170.1:0-2868 GCA_036281135.1 Rhodoplanes sp.
CGCCGCGCGCTGGCGTGACCCGGCAATCCATGCGGATTGCCCAAATGTGCGGGCCGCTGAAGATGGACCGCCGGGTCAAGCCCGGCGGTGACGAAGAAAAAAATAGCGGCGGGGCCCGGGTCAAGCCCAAGCGCAAGCCTCTTCCCAACGGGGAGAGGTGAAAGCTCGGAATGAACTGCATCCGCTCATTCCCGCGTAAAGCGGGAATCCAGTTCTTCTCCTCAAGCATCTGGGTCCCCGCTTACGCGGGGACGAGCGGATCAGTTCAACCTCGCCGACACGCCGCGCAGTCTCAATTATTGTGCGCGTAATCCGGCAGTTCCCAATGGTCCGGCGAGCGCCACAGGCTGCTCAAGAGCAGGTCGCGCACGCACAGCAGTTCCTTCGGCAAGCGGTCGAACAGCTTGATGAAGAACTCCTCGTGCCCGAGCATTTCCTTCATCCACTCGGCCTTGTCGATCGACATCAGCGCGTGGAACTGCTCGCGCGAGAAGCTGAGGCCACGCCAGTCAATGTCGTCATAGGTCGGCACATAGCCGAGCGGCCCTTCGAGCGCGCGCGCGGTGCCGTTGGCGCGTTCGACCACCCATTTCAGCACCCGCATATTGTCGCCGAAGCCGGGCCACAGGAAGTTGCCGTCCTTGTCTTTGCGGAACCAGTTGACGCAGAAGATGCGCGGCGGCATGCCGACCCGCCGACCCATGTCGAGCCAATGGTTGAAATATCTCGCCATGTGGTAGCCGGCGAAGGGCAGCATCGCCATCGGATCGCGGCGCACCTCGCCGATATTGCCGAAGGCCGCAGCCGTCATCTCCGAGCCCATGGTGGCGCCGGCATAGACGCCGAAGGCCCAGCTCAGCGACTGGTAGACCAGCGGCACATTGGTCGAGCGGCGTCCGCCGAAGATGATGGCGCTGATCGGAACGCCGGCGGGGTTCTCCCATTCCGGATCGATCGCCGGGTTCTGGTTGGCGGGCGCGGTGAAGCGGCTGTTGGGATGCGCCGCCTTGCGGCCGGAGCTGGGCGTCCAGTCCTTGCCCTGCCAGTCGATCGCGTGCGCCGGGGGCGGGCCGTCCATGCCCTCCCACCAGACGTCGCCGTCGTCGGTGAGCGCGACATTGGTGAAGATGGTGTTCTTCGAACAACTGATCATCGCGTTCGGGTTCGACTTGTAGTTCGTCCCCGGCGCGACGCCGAAATAGCCGGCCTCCGGATTGATCGCATAAAGGCGGCCGTCGGCGCCCGGCTTCAGCCAGGCGATATCGTCGCCGATCGTCGTGACCTTCCACCCCTCCATTTCCTTGGGCGGGATCAGCATGGCGAAATTGGTCTTGCCGCAGGCGCTCGGGAAGGCGGCGGAGACATAGGTCTTCTTGCCCTTGGGGTCGGTGACGGCGAGGATGAGCATGTGCTCGGCCATCCAGCCCTCGTCGCGTCCGAGCACCGAGGCGATGCGCAGCGCAAGGCATTTCTTGCCGAGCAGCGCGTTGCCGCCATAGCCCGAGCCGTACGACCAGATCGAGCGCTCCTCCGGATAGTGCACGATGTACTTGACCGTCGGATTGCACGGCCAGGGAATGTCCTTCTGCCCGGGAGCGAGCGGCGCGCCGATCGTGTGCATGCAGGGCACGAACACGTCGCTGTCGCCGAGCGCCTCGTCGACCGCGCGGCCCATGCGGGTCATCAGCTTCATGTTGACGACGACATAGGGCGAGTCGGTGATCTCATAGCCGATATAGGAGATCGGCGAGCCGATCGGGCCCATCGAGAACGGGATCACATACATCGTGCGCCCCTTCATCGAGCCGTTGAACAGCGGCTCGAGGGTCGCCTTCATCTCGCGCGGGTCCATCCAATTGTTGGTCGGCCCGGCATCTTCCTTGTTGATGCTGCAGATATAGGTGCGGTCCTCGACGCGGGCGACATCGCTCGGGTCGGAGCGCGCGAGGAAGCAGCCCGGCCGCTTGTCCGGGTTGAGCTTGATGAACGTCCCGCTCTTTGCGAGCAGTTCGCACATGGAATCGTACTCGGCCTGCGAACCGTCGCACCAATGGATATTGTCCGGCTTGCAGAGCTCGGCCATGTCCATGACCCAGTTCTTCAAGCGTTGGCTTTTTACGTAGGACGGGATGCTGATCGTCGCGTGCATGCGCTTCCCCCGAATAGGCGGCGATGAAATGGCGTTAAGTGCGCCTATAGCAGCTTTTAGGCAACGCTGCCATGCGGCCGACAGGCCTCAGCCAATCTTTTTCCGCAGACCGGCGGGCGGGATGGCGGGCCGCCTTGTTCCCTGCAATTACAGCCACTTCTTCAGTTTGAAATAGACGTAAGGGACGATCGCGGCGATGACCATCAGCAATACCGCCAGAGGATAGCCAAAACCCCAGTCGAGTTCGGGCATATGTTTGAAATTCATCCCGTAGAGCGAGGCGATCAGGGTCGGCGGCATAAATACAACGGCCGCGACCGAAAATATTTTGATGATGTTGCTCTGTTCTATGCTGATCACGCCGACCATCGCATCAAGCAGAAAGGTGATCTTGTTGGCGAGATAGGTCGCGTGGTTGGATAGGGACTGCGCGTCCCGCTGCATGCCCTTGAGGATCGAGCGCTGGTCCTTCGCCCACCGCATGGTGTCGGCTTCATTGGCGAGAAACAGGAGCAGGCGGCCGATCGACACCAGGCACTCGCGCACCTTGGAGGTCAGGTCGCCTTGCCGGCCGATCGAGGTCAGAATATCACGATAGCCGCGGGAGCGCTCGGACGCTCCCTGCGGGACGAAGATCGCCTGCGACACCCGGTCGACCTCCGCGCTGATGCGTTCGAGAATATCGGCCGAGCGGTCGATGATCGCGTCGAGCAATTCCA
>DASUPI010000171.1:0-3231 GCA_036281135.1 Rhodoplanes sp.
TTGAAATGCTGGATCAGCGTTCCAGGCTCCGGGCCCTCGTAGAGGACCTTCGCCTTGCCTTCGTAGATGCGGCGACGGCGGCTCATAGGGGTGTACCGTGGCTTGAGGAAATCCATCTGATGCCGTGGCTCCGAGTTCGAGGTTCAAGGCCGGCGGCGACGTCGAGCAGAGAGACTAGGGCTCGCCTGCTGCGACAGCAAAACTAGCCGAAGGTCGGTGCAAGCACAATTGACATAGACCTCTACCCCATGGCGTGCAATGAGGACTACCGCGAGGGTTCGACCGCCCTTGACCTCCGCTCGCCGATGTGCAAGGCGCGGTGGCGAATCTTGCGCGCGATTTTACCGGCGCGTCAGAGTGACGAGGTTCGAGATGGACAGTTTCGACAAGCGCAAGGAAGGTTTTGAAAAGAAGTTCGCGCATGACGAGGAACTTCGCTTCAAGGCGACCGCGCGCCGCAACAGGCTGCTCGGCCTGTGGGCGGCGGAAAAGCTGGGTTTGACCGGGGCGGAAGGCGAAGCCTACGCCAAGGAGGTCGTGATATCCGATCTCGAGGCGCCGGGCGAAAACGACGTGTTTGCGAAGGTGCGCGCGGACTTCGACGCCAAGGGGGTCACGCAATCGGATCACCAGATCCGGCGCACCATGGAGGAATTGATGGCGCGCGCGATCGAAGAGGTGAAAACAAAGTAGCGGAAACGCGAGACCGCCCGAACGCCTCGTGTGCACTTCGGCGTGCGCCCTTCGGCCGGATTGCGCACTCGGCGAATTACCGCTGCTGCTTCGTCGCTCGCATCGATCCGGCTTGAGGAGCAGCGATTGGACAAAGCCCGCATGATCGGCCTCGCCGTGCTGCTCGCCTGCGCGGCGCACGCGGGCGCTGCAGCGCAGAGCGTCGGCAGCGCCTTTCCCGGCGTCGCGCCTTCCGGTCCCTCGCCGGGCGGCGGACTGGCGCCTCCAGCGATCGCGCCCGGCGCAGCGGAGCGATCGCGCCCGGCCCGGCCGCCCCGGATTTGCCGGGACTCACAACCCCGGTCGCGCCGGGACCGGCGACGCCGTACCGGATGGGACTACGCACGCGGCCGCGCATCGTCACCGTGCCCGGCCTCCCGCCCGTGGTGATCCCCCGCGGCGCGGCGAAGCGCAGCAGCTATAGCGATCGCGTCGCGCTTTGCGTGCATTACGGGACGGCCGCCGGCGTCCCGACAAGCGAAATCGGCCGCTTCACCGCCTATTGCGTCCAGTGAACGCGAGCGCCCGCGCCGGCGGTTTCAGCACGTGATCTGGCCGCAGCGCGCCCAGCTCACTTTCTGTTTCAGGGCATCGTGGCCGACCGCGCCGATCACGACGTCGTCGCCGATCACGTAGCTCGGCGTGCCGTTGAGGCCGAGCGCTTCGGCGAGCTTTATGCTTTCCGCGATCGTTGCGCGAACCTCGTCGCTCGCCATGTCGCGCTCGATACGCGCGACATCGAGACCGACCTCCTTGGCGGCGGCGAGCGCGCGCGCCTTGTCGACCGGCCCGCGGTTTGCGAGCAGCTTCTGGTGCAGCTCGAAATATTTCTTGCCGCCCTTGTCCTGCATATTGGCGGCGACCGCGACGCGCGCCGCGTCGACCGAGCCTTCGCCCAGCACGGGAAACTCCTTGAGCACGACCCGCAGCTTGGGATCGGCCTTCATGAGATCGAGCAGGTCGGTGAGCGCGCGCTTGCAGAACCCGCAATTGTAATCGAAGAATTCGATCAGGGTGACATCGCCCTTCGGATTGCCGATCACCACCTGGCGCGGCGAGTTGAACAGCAACTCGGCATTGCGCTTCACCGCCGCCTTGGCCTTTTCCGCTTCCATCGCCGATTGGCGTTTTTCGAGTTCGAGCATCACGTCCTGCAGCACGTCGGGATTGCGCAGAAGATAGCTGCGGACGATCTCCTCGATCTCCTTGCGCTGCTCCGTCGAGAAGCTTTGCGCGCCGGCGGGGGCGACGCTGCCGATGATCAGACACGCCGCGGGCGCGAATGCGACGGCGGCGAGAAGCAGGCGACGGAACGGCATGCGGTCGGTCCTCGGTTAGCGGCCGGCCCGTTGGGCGCCAGCCGGGGGTCTGTAGCTTGCGATGTCGTCCGCCTTCACCCAGCCGGGCGAGCCGACCGGAAAGCGGTCCTTGGCGCGTGCGGCAAGCTGGCGCGCCGTCCTGATATCGCCGCGCGCGAACGCGGCCTGCGCCGACGCGAGATCGGCCTGGGCGAAATCGCCCTTGCGGCCATAGGCCATGGCGAGTTGCGCATAACCCTCGGAAATGTCCGGATCGGATGCGACCGCCTGGCGCAGGTAAGCGATCGCATCGTCGGCCAGTTTCGGATCCTTGGTCCCGATCAGCGCCTGCGCGAGCATCACTTTGATGAGAAGCGGGTTGGGCGCGCTCGCGGCGGCGCGGCGCAACGGCGGAACCGCTTCCGCCGCGCGGCCGGTCTCGAGCAGGGCCTGGCCCTTCAGCTCGTGAAGATACGGGTTGTCGGGCTGGGCCTCGATCAGCGCATCGATCTGCCCGAGCGCGGTGCGGACATCGCCATGGCGATAGGTGGCGATCGCGCGGGCGTAACGGGCGGGAAGACTCTGGTCGCTCGGCATGTAACGGCGCGCCACCGTGCCGGGCCCCTCGAGGAAGCCGTGGAGTTTCGCCCGCATCATGTCGTGGCGAAGCTGCAGCTCGGGCGAATCCTTCTTGTCCCAGTACTGCGTCTTGGTGATGCTGGCGAGCGCGGCGAGGCGCTCGGATGCGAGCGGATGCGACTGGTAATATGGATCGGCGCCGCGCGCCGCAAACAGCTGCTGGTCCGCCATGCGCTTGAACGTGTCATACATGCCTTTGGCGGATTGCCCGCTCGCAGTCAGAAACTTGACCCCGGCGCGATCGGCCTGGTCCTCGTGCTGGCGCTGATAGGCGAGCAGCGAGCGCTGCATCATGGCCTGAGGCGCCGACATAGCGACCGCCCCGGGATTGCCGCCGACATTGTTGCCGGCGCGCGAGGCGGCGAATGTCGCGCCGAGGCCGAGCAGCATGGCGAGTATCGAGATGGTCTGCGCGTTGGCAAGCTCGGTCCTGAGCTTGCTGAGATGGCCGCCGGCGATGTGGCCGGTCTCGTGCGCCAACACGCCGATGATCTGGTTCGGCGTCGCCGATTCGAGCAGGGCGCCGGCATTGACGAAGATGCGGTGCCCGTCCATCACGAAG
>DASUPI010000172.1:0-11110 GCA_036281135.1 Rhodoplanes sp.
GAAGCGACCCTGGCCCTCATAGGCGACGCCGATCTTGCGCACGACCTTGGCCGTGTCGGGATTATCCGGTCCGAGGGTTTTCTCGACAACAAGCAGCGCCCGCTTGGCGAACGCCTCGACATCGCCGTAGCGATCCTGAAATTCATAAAGCGCAGCGAGGTTGTTGGCCACGGTCGCCGCTTCCGTGGAACTCGGGCCGAACACGCCCTCTCGGATGGCGAGCGCGCGCTTGTAGAGCTGCTCGGCTTCTTCGTAGCGTTCTTCGCCCACATAGACGAGCGCGAGATTATTCAACGCGGTCGCGACATCCGGGTGGTTGGGGCCGAGCGCCTGTTGCCACATTTCGATCGCGCGCTGATAAAGCCGGTCCGCTTCAGCGTAGCGGCCCAACCGCTCGTAGAGGTGGGCCAGATTGTTGATGTTGAACGCGACATCCGGGTGGCTCGCGCCGCGAACCCGCTCGTTTATGGCGCGTGCCCGGGCGAGCGCTGCTTCGGCTTCGGCAAAGCGGCCCTGGTCCTCGTAGATCTTGGTCAGATTGTTGAGCGTGTCGGCGACCTCGATGCTGTCCGGGCCCGCGGTTCGCTTAGCCATCTCCAGCGCGCGGTTGTATTGTTCCGCGGCTTCGCTGTAGCGAGCCTGAAACCGGTAGACGTCGCCCACATTCATCGTGAGTACGGCCAGGGCCGGACCGGGCCCCGAACTGCTGGCCGTCGCATCCCGCGCTTGCTTGAATAGCGCCTCCGCCTCGCCATAGCGGCCCAGCAGGAGATAGGCCTTGGCGAGGTTTGCATTCGACTGAATCAGCTTGGGATCCGTCGGCGGGACGTTCTTCTTCAGGGTGTCCGCGACCTGCTTGAACGCCCGCGCGGCCTCGCCGTAGCGCCCGAGCGCCTGGTTCGCGCGGCCAAGATCGTTGAGCGCAAGCACGTAGGGGAGCGTGTTCACGCCGCCGCGCTTGGCGGTCGCTTCGTTCTTCAGCGCTTCCGCCAGCGCGGCTTGGTATCGGCCGGCGGCGTAAAGAGCCTGGAAGCGCTTCTGCGCACCCGCGCTGTCGAACGGCTGGGCCGCAGCCGGAGTCGGCCCGAGCCACAGGCCCAAGCCGAGGGCGAGCGACAAAATCCTGAGCAGTCGCAAAGGTCTCATACGATCTTTCCGGGTCGGGCCGCGCTCTGGAGGGGTGCGTCCAGGCTCATATCGATGTTCCTCGGCAGCGCCGCAGATTTTCGACAAACATCCGCGCCCGGCCCAAGCCGGGCGCACATTTCAGCGTCAGAAGTTCCCGATTCCAAACGCGCCTGCACGCTCCTCGGCGCTCCTGTCATCCGCCGGTGTAGCACTCGGCTGGAAACGGCTCGCACTGGCACACGGATCACTCCGTCATCAGTTGCGACCCACATGTCTCCGGTTCGGAATGCCAGTTGCGCGTCATGAGTGCCCGGATCGTCTCGCTCGGCGCCTTTTACGCCGGCCTGCGATCGGCCGGCGATCACTATCGAGCGATCGGTCGGGTGCGGGGACTCTCGGACGTGATCCGCTCCGCTGGGCTCGGAATCATATGGACCGGCTTACAACTCCTGGAGCTCGGCTCGGGGAACAAGTGAATTGGCGTTCGAGGAAAGATCGGCCGTAAGGTGCCGCAATGGCGCCCGCACCGGCCCGAAAGCACAGACCTTCCCGGCTGTTCCGGACGGCCACGGACATCCCTGCCCGCGCCGGCGCCTGTGTGCTGCTGATCGATCTTGCGAAGTCGATCGAGGTAGCCATCCGCGGCAGAGGGCCATGCGCGCTGCGCGCCGGGCGCTATCACTATTGCGGCTCGGCCAGGGGACCGGGCGGGCTGAAGGCCCGCATCGCAAGACACATGCGGCGCGGCAAGCCGGTGCGCTGGCACGTGGATCATCTGACCGAGCGCGGCGCGGTGCGCGGCGCCTGGATCTTTCCGGGCGGCGTGGAATGTGCGCTCGCTACGCGGCTGTCGCACCTTCCCGCGCCGATCCCGGGCTTCGGCAGCTCCGATTGCCGGCGCTGCGCAAGCCACCTCTTCGCCTGGCCGCCCGGCGCGCCGCTATGGGGCCCGTTCGATCCCATCGCGGGCGGCTGAGACCTGCAGCCGGTCGCGTCCGCGTCAGGCCCTCGCCGCCGCGACCTTTCGCTCCTCGCCGCCGAGCGCCTGGCTCACGATCGCCTGCGCCTCGGAGACGATCGCCTGCAGGTGTTTCTCGTCACGGAAGCTCTCGGCATAGACCTTGTAGATGTTCTCGGTCCCCGACGGCCGCGCCGCAAACCAGCCGCTCGCGGTCACGACTTTCAGCCCGCCGATCGGCGCGTTATTGCCCCGCGCGTTGGTGAGCTTCGCCGTGATCGGGTCACCCGCGAGCTCGTTCGCCGCCACTGCGGCGGGCGAGAGCTTCGAGAGACGCGCCTTCTGTTCGGGGGTCGCGGCCGCATCGATGCGGGTATAGAGCGGCGCCCCGAATTCGGCGGTGAGATCGCGGTAATGCTCGCCCGGGTCTTTGCCGGTGCGGGCGGTGATCTCCGCGGCGAGCAGGTCCATGATCACGCCGTCCTTGTCGGTCGTCCATACCGTGCCGTCGTGGCGCAGGAAGCTCGCGCCGGCGCTTTCCTCGCCCCCGAAGCAGAGCGAGCCGTCGATCAGCCCGGACACGAACCATTTGAAGCCGACCGGCACCTCCGACAGCTTCCGCCCGAGCTTCGCCACGACCCGGTCGATCATGCTGCTGCTCACCAGCGTCTTGCCGACCGCCGCATCGGCCGGCCAGTGCGGCCGGTTGGTCAGCAGGTAGCGGATGGCGACGGCGAGATAGTGGTTCGGGTTCATCAGCCCGGCCGATGGCGTCACGATGCCGTGCCGGTCCGAGTCCGTATCGTTGGCGAAGGCGACCCGATACGCATCCTTCAGCCGCACGAGGCTCGCCATCGCATAGGGACTCGAGCAGTCCATGCGGATCTTGCCGTCATGATCGAGGGTCATGAAGGCGAAGCGCGGATCCACCGTCTTGTTCACGATGTCGATCTCGAGCCCGTAGCGCGCGTTGATCGGCGCCCAGTACTGGAGCGCGGCGCCGCCGAGCGGGTCGACCGCGAGCTTCAGTCCCGCCGCGCGGATCGCCTCCATGTCGACGACGTTCGCGAGGTCGTCGACATAGGGCTGCACGAAGTCCTCCTCACGCGTCGTCGCCGCCTTCAGCGCTTTTTCGTAAGGCACGCGCAGGACGCCGCGGTTGTCGTCCCGCAGCAAGGCGTTGGCGCGGTTCTCGATCCATTTGGTGGCGTCGGTGTCGGCCGGTCCCCCGTGCGGCGGGTTGTATTTGAAGCCGCCGTCCTCCGGAGGATTGTGCGACGGCGTCACAACGAGTCCGTCGGCAGGATGGTCCTTGCGACCGCGATTGTGCACGAGGATCGCACGGGAGATGACCGGCGTGGGCGTGAACCCATCGTCTCGCTGGATCGCCGTCATCACCGCGTTGGCCGCGAGCACCTCCAATGCGGTGCGCTGCGCGGGCCCCGACAGCGCATGCGTGTCCTTGCCGAGGAACAGCGGTCCGTCGATGCCCTCGCCGGCGCGGTACTCGCAGATCGCCTGAGTCATTGCGAGAATATGCGCTTCATTGAACGAGCCGGTGAGGGAGGAGCCACGGTGGCCGCTCGTTCCGAAGGATACGCGCTGGGTGGCGTCGTCGAGGTCGGGCTTGTGGTCATAATAGGCGCGGTCGAGACGCGCGAGATCGACCAGCAGCTCCGGCGGCGGGAGCTTGCCGGCAAGAGGGGAAATCGGCATCGAATGAGTCCTCGGATCGAAGGGCGGTCAACATACAGCAGGGGTCATCGCTGACATAACAGATTTCGCTGGGAGCGGACCAGTTTCGCCGCAATCAGGTGATCACTGATTATGTGCAATTATTGGCGGCTCGGGCCGTTCGTCCTCGCCGAAACCGGCGGTTCCCGATCGTTCGGAACCGGACAATCCGGCCGTCTCGGCCCACGACGGGTCGTCCGTTTTCCAAGGTCGCGCGGACGTGGTATGTCGCAGCGAAGAACGGAGATGTCCATGTCGACGCCCGCCGTGTCCCGCGCGAGCCGCCGCAGACGCTTTTGCCTCGTTCTGGTGAAGCCGACGCATTACGACAACGACGGCTATGTGATTCAGTGGTTTCGCTCCGCGATCCCATCCAACTCACTCGCCTGCCTCTATGGTCTAGCCCGCGACTTGGCGGATCGCCGGGTCCTCGGCGCGGACGTCGATTTCGATATTCACGCGCTTGACGAGAGCAACACACGCGTCCGTCCGGAACGGCTGGCGCGGCTGGTGCAGGCGGCCGACGCCGGCATGGTGATGCTGGTCGGCGTCCAGTCCAATCAGACGCCGCGTGCGCTCGACGTCGCCCGCTCCTTGCGCGCGATGGGCATTCAGGTCGCCATCGGCGGCTTCCACATGTCGGGCGTCCTCTCGATGATCGGCGGCGACGACGACGGGCTGCGCGAGGCGCAGGCCATGGGTCTTTCGATCTTCGCCGGCGAGGCGGAGATGCGCCTGGAAGAGGTGCTGCGCGACGCCTATGCGGGCAAGCTGAAGCCGCTCTACAACTCCATGAAAGATCTGCCGGGCATCGAGGGCGTCCCGATCCCGTTCCTGGGGCGCGAACGCGTCACGCGCACGGCGGGCGCCCTGACGAGCTTCGACGCCGGGCGCGGCTGTCCCTATCAGTGCTCCTTCTGCACCATCATCAATGTACAAGGGCGCGTCTCGCGCCGGCGCTCGCCCGACGATGTCGAGCGGATCGTGCGCGAAAACATCGCTCAGGGGCTCTCGCGCTTCTTCATCACCGACGACAATTTCGCGCGCAACAAGGACTGGGAATCCATTCTCGACCGGCTGATCTATTTGCGCGAAGTCGAACGCATGGACTTCAGCTTCATCATCCAGGTCGACACGCTCTGCCACCGGACTGCGGGGTTCATCGAGAAATGCCGGCGGGCGGGCGTGAAGCGCGTGTTCATCGGGCTCGAAAACATCAATCCGGACAATCTGGCGGGCGCCAAGAAAAAACAGAACAAGATCACCGAATACCGAACGATGCTGCTCGCCTGGCAGCACGCGAGCATCTTGACCTATGCGGGCTATATCATCGGCTTTCCGGGGGATACGGCCGAGTCGGTCGGTCGCGAGATCGAGATCATCAAGCGCGAACTGCCGGTCGACGTCCTGGAGTTCTTCTATCTGACGCCGCTTCCCGGATCGGAGGATCACCAGAAGCTCTATCGCGCGGGCGTGTGGATGGATCCCGATCTCAACAAATACGACCTGTTCCACATCACGACCGCCCATCCGCGCATGTCGCGCGAGGAATGGACCTATGCTTACCAGCAGGCGTGGAAGAGTTTCTATTCGACGGAGCATGTGACCACCGTCATGCGGCGCGCCGCGGCCCTGCACGGGTTCGGCGCGACCTTGTTCGCGATTACATGGTTCAAGGCCTCGATCGAAATCGAGAACGTGCATCCGCTCGAAGCCGGATTCTTGCGGCTGAAATTCCGCCGCGATCGCCGGGCGACGCTGCCGCGCGAGTCGATCTGGGCCTTCTATCCGAAATTCATCCTCGAGACGTTGGTCAAGAACGCCCGCTGGGTCTACACCTATCTGCGCCTGCGCCGGATCTATCTGCGCATCAAGCACGATCCGAAACGCTACGAGTATCGCGACCTCGCGATCACGCCGGTGACCGACGACGAGGGCTCGCGCGAACTGTTCCAGAACGCCGCGGCGCAGGCCTATGTCGATCAGGAGCGGCGGCTGGAGAAAATCCGCCGCGGCGAAGCGGCCTGAACGTCAGGCGGCCGCCGTTCGCAGGTGCTTCGCGCAAGAGCCGAGATCGCCGACGAAGCGGGCATATTCGCGCGCCTTGTCGTCCTTGTTGTCGATCCGCAAGAGATAGGAAGGATGGATGGTGACGACGACGCGCGCGCCGTCGCGTCCGGCGAGCAGCGCCCCGCGCACCCGCGAGATCGTCACGCTGCGGCCGAGCAGGCTATTCGCCGCAGTCGCGCCGAGCGCCACCGTCAGCTCGGGCTGCACGATCGCGCGTTCGAGGTCGTTCCACCAGCGGCAGCGGTCGATCTCATAGGCATTCGGTTTCTTGTGCAGGCGGCGCTTGCCGCGCGGCTCCCACTTGAAATGCTTCACCGCATTGGTGACGAACACCTCGCGGCGATCGATGCCGGCTTCGGCGATTGCCCGGTCGAGCACGCGCCCGGCCGGGCCAACGAAGGGCCGGCCCTGCAGGTCTTCCTGGTCCCCCGGCTGCTCGCCGACCATCATCAGCCGCGCCCGCGCCGGGCCTTCGCCCGGAACGACCTGCGTCGCATCGCGGTAAAGCGGGCAACGCGTGCACGCCGCCTCCGCCTCGCGCAGCGCGGACAGCGTGGTGATCGGGGGAAGGGTCTCGGTCATGGTGGTTCAATCATCATGGCGGGAGCGTGGTTCCGAACACTCTCGCCTCTCCCTCCCCCGTTTTCACGGGGGAGGACAAAAAGGTCGAGCTGCATGAACTTGTCCGCGGCTCGCGGCCATGCGCTTTGAGGCGGAGCCTTGCTGCGCCTATTTCTCTGCCATGACGCACCGTCTCAGCAGCGAAGCCGATCTCGACCGGGGGCTTGCGCATCTGGTCAAGGCCGATCCGCGCCTTGCGCAGGTGCTCGCGGTGGCGGGGCGTCCGCCCTTGCGCCGAAGACCTGCGGGCTTTGCGGGCCTCGTTGCGACCATGGTCGGGCAGCAGCTGTCGACCGCGAGCGCGAATGCGATCTGGGCGCGGCTCGCCGCCGCCTACGACCCGTTCGCTCCGGAGGCGTTGCGCCGCGCGCGCATCGCCCGCCTCAAGCAGGTCGGCCTGTCGGACGGGAAGATTCGCGCGCTGAAGGCGCTCGCGACCGAGCTTGCGACCGGCGCGTTCGACCTCGATGCGCTCGCCGAGATGGAGGCGGACGACGCCCACGGCGTCCTCGTCGCCCGGCACGGGATCGGGCCGTGGACGGCCGACAGCTATCTCCTGTTCTGTCTCGGCCATGCCGACGCGTGGCCGGCCGGCGATCTCGCGCTGCGCGAGGCGCTCCGGCTCGCCTTCGCATTGGCCGAACGACCGAGCGTCAAGGCCATGGGGCCGCTCGCCGAGCCCTGGCGGCCATGGCGCGGGGTGGCGGCTTTGCTTCTGTGGTCTTATTATCGCGCCGTGAAACGCCGCGACCCGACCCTCGTTCAATCATCCCCGCAAACCTGACACGCGTTGCAAGGAGGCAGATGTGGCCGCAGAGCTCGACGGTCCCCGGATAGAGCCGCGATCGCGCGGACCCGCCCGCCAGCTCGTCGTGTTCCTCCACGGCTACGGCGCGGACGGCAACGATCTGATCGAGATCGGCCGCATGTGGCAGGACCTGCTTCCCCATGCGGCCTTCGTGTCGCCGCATGCGCCGAATCCCTGCGGCCAGGCCCCGATGGGACGGGAATGGTTTCCGCTGACCTTCCGCGAGGCGAACGAGCGCTGGACGGGCGTCAATGCTGCCGGACCGCTGCTCGACCGCTTTCTCGACCAGGAGCTTCAGCGCCGCAACCTGCCCCCGACCGCGCTTGCCCTGGTCGGCTTCAGCCAGGGCACCATGATGGCGCTGCATGTCGGATTGCGCCGCGCGGTCGCGCCGGCGGCGATCGTCGGCTATTCCGGTATCTTCGTATTGCCGGATGGGGCCGCGCCGGACTCCGTCAAGGCGGAGATCCGCGTCCGGCCGCCGATCCTGCTCCTGCACGGCTCCGAGGACGAACTGATCCCTGCCCAGGCGCTCTTTCTCGCCATCCGCGACCTGGCCGCGCTCGCGATTCCGGTCGAGTGGCACATATCTTACGGAATGGGCCACGGCATCGATCCGGAGGGATTGCGGCAGGGCGGCGAATTTCTTGCCCGGCGATTCGGCGGCGGATGAGGCGGCCCTGCGCACGCTCTTCCGGGCGAAAGCGTGTGCTTCACAATCCTGTCACGGCTCCGTATAAACTGCGGGTCGGGGGCGGCTTGGTGCAGTGCTTCGTCGGAACGGTCCGACATACAGGGTGACTGCGGTTTGAACGCTCACGTCTCGCCGAACGGATGGCCGGCCCTCGTGCTCAATGCGGATTTTCGTCCGCTGAGCTACTACCCTCTCTCGCTGTGGTGCTGGCAGGACGCGATCAAGGCGGTGTTCCTCGATCGCGTGAACATCATCGCCCATTACGACAAGGCGGTGCACAGCCCGAGCCTCGCGATGCGGCTGCCGAGCGTCGTGTCGCTGAAGACCTTTGTGAAGCCTTCGACCAATCCCGCCTTCACGCGGTTCAACGTGTTTTTGCGCGACCGCTTCGCGTGCCAATATTGCGGCTCCGACGAGGATCTCACCTTCGACCATCTGCTGCCGCGTTCGCGCGGCGGACACACGACCTGGTCGAACGTCGTCACCGCCTGCGCCAATTGCAATCTGCGCAAGGGCAGCAAGACGCCGCCGGAAGCAGGCATGTGGCCGAGCCAGACCCCGTTCCAGCCTTCGGTGCATCATCTGCACCGTAACGGACGGCTTTTTCCGCCCAACTATCTGCACGAGAGCTGGCTCGACTATCTCTATTGGGACACCGAGCTCGATCCGTAAACGGTGCGCGTGCGAAGCCGCGAGCCGGAGTCGCCAACGCTATTCCCCTGCTCCGCGCTACTCCCTTCAGCGGCGTTTCACCGCGGTGCCGAGCCGGGCGAGCGCGCCCCGCAAATCCTCGTCGGCGATGCCGGACAGGCGCTGGCTTTCGCTCCGCACCGCGTCCGGGTCCAGCGGCGGTGGCGCGGGCCGCGGGCGACGCCGCTTCAACGGTGCCTGGCGAAGCGCGATGCGGCCGATCGCGGGCCAGCCGAAGAAGCTGTTGACGCGCGCGATGATGACCGCCGCCTGATGCTGAATCTCGATCGCGGTCGGGCCCTCGACCCGCAGCACGAGGGTGGCGGTGTCCGCATAGGCGGTGTCGCGCCGGCGCGGCCATTCGATCTTGATCGGCTCGCAGTGGATCGCAATGTCGGGGCCGGCGATGTCGGGCCAATGCGTCACGATTTCGGTCGCCGCGAAGCCGCGCTGCGCAAACGTGTCGGCAAGGCACTTGCCGACGAAGGCCGCCAGCGGCCGGGCTCTGCCGGGGTAAGGCTTGTTCATCGCGCGCGGCTCTGTCATCAGGGCGCGTGACCCTATCAGCGCCGGACCGCGCGACAAAGACGATTCGGCCCCGCCGCATGCGGACGCAAGAGGCTGTGCAGAAACTCGGCCGGCGGTTGCTCGCCTGGTACGACCGAAACCGGCGCGTCCTTCCCTGGCGCGCCGTCCCCGGCGAGCCTAGCGATCCTTACCGGGTCTGGCTTTCCGAGATCATGCTGCAGCAGACCACGGTCGCCGCGACCATCCCTTATTATCTGCGCTTCCTCGCCCGTTTCCCGACCGTCCATGCGCTGGCCGCGGCTGATCTCGAGGACGTGCTGCGGCTGTGGGCGGGCCTCGGCTATTACGCGCGGGCGCGCAATCTGCACGCCTGCGCCCGCACCGTCGTGGACCGGCACGGGGGAGAATTCCCGCAAGCAGCCGCTGAGCTGCGCGACCTGCCGGGCATCGGCGACTACACCGCGGCGGCGGTCGCGGCGATCGCCTATGAGGCGCGCACCGTGCCGGTGGACGGCAATGTCGAGCGCGTGGTCGCGCGCCTGTTCGCGATCGGCGAGGCGCTGCCGCGCGGGAAGGCCGTCATTCGCGCCGCCGCCGAGCGGCTCGCGCCGGAGCGGCGGTCCGGCGATTTCGCGCAAGCCCTGATGGATCTCGGGGCGACCCTGTGCACCCCGAAAAATCCCGCCTGTTCGCGCTGTCCTTTGCGCGCGGACTGCGCGGCGGCCACGCGTGGGGATGCAGAGGCCTTCCCGGTCAAGGAAACCAAGCGCCAAGGACGCTTGCGGCGCGGCGCGGCTTTCGTCCTTCTGCGCCACGATGGGTTCGTGCTCGTCCGTACCCGGCCGGCGAACGGCCTTCTCGGCGGCATGACGGAAGTGCCGACGAGCGAATGGACGCATGCCTTCGACGAGCAGACCGCGTTCGCCCATGCGCCCATCCTCCCCCGCGCGACGGGGGAGGGGAACCGCCCATCACGGGCAAGCTTGCGCAGCCTGTGCAGGCTTGGCTGCGTTGGCGGTGGAAGGGGCGACCATATTCCTTCGCCGCTTACCCCCTCCACCATGCTGCGCATGGTCCCCCTCCCCCGTTCCACGGGGGAGGATGCACACGGATCGAGCGCACAATCGCCTACGGCGAATCACACCGATTTTCTCCCCAATAAGGAGCACGAGATTATCTGGCGCCGCGTTCCCGGCGTCGTGCGCCATGTATTCACGCATTTCCCGCTCGAGCTTTTCGTGTTCGTCGCGGACGCGCCCGGCGGCCTCGCTGCGCCGGCCGGCATGCGCTGGACCCCGCTCGCCGATCTCGACGGCGAAGCACTGTCCGACCTGATGCGCAAGGTGCTCGCGCATGCACGCAGGTTTGCAGAGGGTCGCGTGAAAATCGTTGAAACGGAGCGGGCGACCGTCACCGCAGCTCCGCGCGCACCTCGGCGCGCAGCGCGTCGATCGAGGTGAGGCCGTCCGGCGTCTCGACGTGCCAGAACGTCCAGCCGTTGCACGCTTCGAGCCCCTGGGCGAGCGCGCCGATGCGATGGATCGACCCGATCGTTTCGCCGAGCGCGATCGCGCCGTCGGGGCGCACCAGCGCCTTCACCCGGCGCTTCGCGTCGACCAGCCTGGCGCCGGCGGTGACGAAGCCGCGCTCGACGAGCGCCGCGAAGGGCACGCGCGGGGCATCCCGCGCGGCAGGCAACGGCGCGAGCGTTGACGGGGCGAGCGGCTCGACGGCGGCGATGCGCGATTCGGCGGCGCGCGCATATTCGCCCACGCGCTCGAAGCCGACAAATCGCCGGCCGAGGCGCTTGGCCGCTGCGCCGGTCGTGCCGGTGCCGCAGAACGGGTCAAGCACGAGATCGTCGGGCCGCGAGGCCGCG
>DASUPI010000173.1:0-8233 GCA_036281135.1 Rhodoplanes sp.
TTCTTCGTGGACGGGGTGCTGCGCGGCGCTGCGGATCTGCACATTCTCGGGCCGCTCTATCGGCGCGAGGCCGAGGCCGCCTTCAGCATCGAGAAGCCGTGGCAGAGTCTCGGCATCGGCTCGGCGCTGCTCGAACGCAGCCTGCTGGCCGCGCGCAACCGCGGAATCACGCTCCTGCACGTCAGCTGCCTCGCGGACAACCAGCGGATGCAGCAGCTCGCCCGCAAATTCGATGCCGAGCTCACCTTCGATTTCGGCACAGTGATCGGCAAGGTGGAAAACCCGCATCCGACCCCGCTGTCGGTCATGCGGGAGCTGGTGGTCGACGGCCACAGCTTCGCCGCGGCCTATGTCGATTTCCAGTCCCGCCTGATGAAGCCCGCGGGGGCGTTTTCGAGCAGGGCGGCCAGCGTATCGTAACAGCCAAGGCGAACCGCGTTCCTGTGGCGCGTTTCCTGGCGGCGAACGGGTTCCCGCTTCGCCCCGAAAAACGCTAGCGCGAACGCACCCGCAGCGACGGCGCACGCGCGCTGAGCGGATAGGCGGCCTCGACGACATAGGGGCCGCCCCCGACCGAGGCGCGCGACCAGTAGAGCACGAACTGCGTGACCTGGAACGGCGGCGAGCGAAACGGCTGGCGCGCGCCAAGATAGTCGGCCACTTGGCGGGCGGACGAATCGCGCAGCCGCGCAAGCGTGACATGCGGGGAGTATTTGCGGCCCTCCGGTTCGAGGCCGACCCGCTGCATCAGCCGCTCGTGCTCGGCCTGCAGCTCGTGCAAAGCGGGGCTCGGGCCGACCGCCGCGAACACCGCACGCGGCTTCCGCCCCCCGAACGAGCCGAGGCCTTCCAGCCGCAGCTCGAAGGGCGCACGTTCGACGCCGCCCAGCATGAAGGCGATATCGCGCGCCAGGCGGTCGTCGATGTCGCCGATGAAGCGCAGCGTCAGGTGGTAATTGTCGCGATCGATCCAGCGGGCGCCCGGCAAGCCGCCGCGCAGCATGGCGAGCGTCTCGCCCACGTCCTCCGGGATTTCGACGGCGGTGAAGAGTCGGGGCATTGCACAGCTCTTGGGTTACTGAGCCGAGGATCGGGGGCCGTTACGACTCCCGCAGCAATTTCGTCTGCGCGATCAGCTCCTCCACCTTGGGGAGGATTCGCTTGACGATCTCGTCGACGCCCGCGGCGCTCGGATGCAGTCCGTCCCGTTGATTGAGCGAGAGGTCGGCGGCGACCCCGTCCAGGAAAAACGGATAGAGGGGCGCATTATAGGCTGCGGCGAGGGCGGGAAAAATGCCGTCGAAGGCTTGCGCGTAAGCCGTCCCCATGTTGCGCGGCGCCTGCATGCCGCAGAGCAGGACCGGGATGCGCCGCTCCTTCAGGCGGCGCAGGATCGCGTCGAGCGCCTTGCGGGTGATGGCGGGATCGATTCCGCGCAGCGCATCATTCGCCCCGAGTTCGAGGATGACGGCGTCGGTATTCTCCGGCGCTGACCAGTCGAGGCGGGCCAGTCCGTCCGCGGCGGTGTCGCCCGAAACGCCGGCATTGACGATCTCGACGTCCAGGCCCTTGGCGGCGAGCGCTTGCCGCAATTTGACGGGAAACGCTTCCGCCGCGCGCAGGCCGAAGCCTGCAACGAGCGAATCGCCGAGCGCGACGATGCGCAGCGGCCGCGCGTCTTCCGCCCGCAATCCGCCTGCTTGGGCCGCAAGGATGAGCGCGACTGCGACGATCATCGCCATGGCGCGGCCGACCATCACCTGGACCCGCCCGGCCCGCCTCCCATATGAGATGGGCCAGCCCGCCGCGGGGGCAGCCCGTCCGCCCGGCTTCCTCGGCGACAATGACCTCATGGACGACACCTCGACCAACATCCGGACGCTCGCCCCCGCCATTGCGCTCTCCCGGGTCAATCTCGCACTCGGGCGCGATGCCGCCCGGGTCCATATCCTCAAGGACATTTCCCTTCATATAGGGCAGGGTGAGGCGATTGGCCTTGTCGGTCCTTCGGGGTCGGGTAAATCGACGCTGCTGATGGTCATGGCGGGCCTGGAGAGGCCCGACACGGGGTCCGTCGTCGTCGCCGGAGCGGACCTCGGCGCGCTCGACGAGGACCGGCTCGCCCGCTTCCGCGGCCGCCATGTCGGAATCGTGTTCCAGTCCTTTCATCTCATCCCGACGATGACGGCGATCGAGAATGTCGCCGTCCCGTTGGAGTTGGCGGGCGTCGAACGGGCATTCGCGATCGCCCGCGACGAGTTGGCCGCGGTCGGGCTCGGCGAACGGCACTCGCATTATCCGGCCCAACTGTCAGGCGGCGAGCAGCAGCGTGTCGCGCTCGCCCGCGCGCTCGCGCCCAATCCTTCCATTCTGGTCGCCGACGAGCCGACCGGCAATCTCGACGAAGCGACCGGCCGGCAGATCATCGACCTGATGTTCGCCGGTCATGCCGAACGGCGCATGACGCTCGTCCTCGTCACCCATGACGCGACGCTCGCCGCGCGGTGCGACCGCATCGTGCGCATGCGGTCGGGCGCGATCGACACGCCGGCCGCACGCGAGCGCGCGCGATCATGAGCGCGCCCGCAAGCTTTTTCGGCACGGCGCGGGCGCATCCTTTCAAGCTGCTGCGCATGGGCCTGCGCGACCTGCGCGGGGGGTTGCGCGGATTCACCCCCTTCATCGCCTGCCTCGCGCTCGGCGTCATGACGATTGCGGGGGTCGGCTCGCTTGCGCAAAGCCTCACGCAGGGTTTGGCTCGCGAGGGCCGGGCCATTTTGGGTGGCGATCTCTCCTTCACGCTGGTGCAGCGCGAAGCGAGCCCGGATGAACGGGCATTTCTCGCGCGCCAGGGCGAGGTGTCCGCGACCGCCTCGATGCGCGCGCTCGCGCGCCTCGCCGACGGGCGGACGGCGGTGGTCGAGCTCAAGGCGGTGGACGAGCGCTACCCGCTTTACGGCGCGGCCGCGACCGATCCGGCGGGACCGCTAACGGACATGCTCGCACGCCGCGGCGACGTATTCGGAGCGGCCGCCGATCCGCTGCTGTTCGCGCGCTTCGGCCTGCAGCCGGGGGCGCATGTGACGGTCGGTTCGGCGACGCTTGAACTGCGCGCGCGACTCCTCAGCGAACCCGACAAGCTCGGGGCGGGCGTCGGCTTTGGCCCGCGGCTGCTGGTCAGCGACGAGGCGCTGCGCGCGACCGGCCTCGTGCAGCCGGGCAGTCTCGTGCGGTTCCTCTATCGCGTGCGTCTTCCGGGGGCGGGCGCGGCCGCTCGCACCGACGACGTCGCCGAAGCGGCCGAACGCGAGTTCCCGAATGCCGGCTGGGAAATTCGCTCGAACACCAACGCCTCGCCGCAGCTCGAACGCAACATCGACCGCTTCACTCAGTATCTCGTTCTAGTCGGGCTCACCGCGCTCCTGGTCGGAGGCGTGGGCGTTGCGAATTCGACCAAGCATTATCTCGATCGCAAGCTCAGCGTGATCGCGACGCTGAAATCGCTCGGCGCAAGCGCGACGCAGGTGTTCGTGCTCTATTTCTTCCAGATTCTTCTGCTCGCTTTGCTCGGCGCGGGAATAGGTCTTGTCTTGGGAGCGCTGGTGCCATTCGCGGTCGCCGCCGCGTTCGGCGCGATCATCCCGCTTCCGCTCGCGCCGTCGCTGCATCCAGCCGAGCTCCTGCTCGGACTCGTATACGGTCTCCTCACCGCGGCGGCCTTCGCACTATGGCCGCTCGGACGCGCGCATGACGTGCCGGTGTCCGCGTTGTTTCGCGAAGCGATCGCCCCCGAAGCGCGATGGCCGCGCAAGCGCTATGTGCTTGCGACCGCGGTGGCCGGTCTCGCCCTCGCGGCGATCGCGATCGGCGCTTCTTATGATCGCAAGATCGCCGCGGTGTTCGTCGTCGCCGCGCTCGGCGTGTTCCTGCTGCTGCGCCTCGTAGCGCTCGCGGTGATGCTGATCGCGCGCGCCGTCCCGCGCCCACGTTCGGCCATTCTCCGCCTCGCGCTCGCCAACATCCACCGTCCGGCGGCCTTGACCCCGACCATCGTTCTCTCGCTCGGCCTCGGCGTGGCGGTGCTGGTGACGGTGATCGAAATCGACGCCAATCTTCGCCGGCAATTCGCCGCGTCGCTACCCGACAAGGCCCCGTCCTTCTTTTTCCTCGACATCGCGGCGAGCGAGATCACGCGGTTCGACGAGGTCGTCCGCGCGCAGGCGCGACAGGCGACGATCGAGCAGGCGCCGATGCTGCGCGGCCGCATCGTCGATGTGAACGGTGAATCCGCCGAGGATCTCAAAGCGCGGCCGGACGCGGCCTGGGTCCTGCACGGCGATCGCGGCATCACCTTTGCCGGCGCGGTGCCGGCAGGCTCGCGCGTGGTCGAAGGCGAATGGTGGGGCGAGCAGTATGACGGGCCGCCGCTTCTTTCGATGGACAAGAAGATCGCCGACGGACTCGGGCTCAAGCTCGGCGACACGATCACCGTCAACGTGCTCGGCCGTAACTTCACCGCGCGCGTCGCCAACCTGCGCACGGTCGATTGGCAGTCGCTTGGGCTCAACTTCGTGCTGGTGTTTTCGCCGGGCGCATTTCGCGGCGCACCGCTGACCCATGTCGCGACCGTGAGTTTGCCGGGCGGTGGCACGACGCAGGAAGAGGCGGCGCTTCTGGAGGTCGTGGCGCAGCGCTTTCCGGGCGTGACGCCGGTGCCGGTCAAGGAAGCGATCAGCGCGGTGGGCGCCGTGGTCGCCAATCTCGCCCTCGCCGTGCAGGCGGCAAGCGCGGTCACGCTCGTGTCGGCCGTGCTCGTGCTCGGCGGCGCCCTCGCCGCCGGCCACCGTCATCGCGTCTACGATGCCGTCGTGCTGAAGGCGTTCGGCGCAACGCGGCGCCAGCTCATCGCCTGCTATCTCTTGGAGTATTTCTTGACTGGCGGGGCCGCGGTGCTGTTCGGGGTGGCGGCAGGCTCGATCGCCGGGTGGCGCGTCGTCCGCGACCTGATGACGCTGCCTTTCGCGTGGCAGGCGGCGCCGGCGTTGACGGCGGCTGCGATTGCGCTCATCGTGACGGTGGTGTGCGGGCTAGTCGGCACCGTAGCCGCGCTTGGACGCAAGCCGGCGACGGTGTTGCGGAACCTGTAGAGTTAACGCCGCCGCTTTTGCGACAACTAGCCGCTGGGCGCGAAGAGGATTTACCTTATAACACGCGGCTTTGCGACAATCAGTCGCCGCAGGCGGCCAAGTCCGCTCACATATAATCCGCGCATACTGGCGAATGCTTCGAACCGCGGGGGCGACACTCCGCGCGGGATCTGCGGAAACAAAATTCGGGGGTTCGACGATGTCGGACTTTGATCGGAACATGGCTGGTGTGAGCTATGGCGGCGTCAGCAGGGCCGAAACGGCCGCGATCGACGCTGGCCTGCGGTCATACATGCTGCGCGTCTACAACTACATGACGCTCGGCCTCGTGATCACCGGGATTGCCGCTTTCGGCATCTATCTCGTGTCCGTCACCGGCGACGCGGCGAGCGCCGCGCGCGTTGCTCGCGACGGATTGGAAGTGCCCGCTCGCATCGCCGGCGGCATGTATCTCACCCCGGTCGGATATGCGGTCTATGCCAGTCCCTTGAAGTGGGTGATCATGCTCGCGCCGCTGGCGCTCGTGTTCGGGCTGAGCTTCGGGGCCGACAGGCTGAGGCCGGCGACCGCGCAACTCCTGTTCTGGATCTACGCCGCGCTGGTGGGATTGTCGCTCGGCGCGATCTTCATGGTGTTCACGCACACGTCGATCGTGCGGGTGTTCTTCATCACCGCCGCATCGTTCGGCGCGCTGTCGCTGTTCGGCTATACGACCCAGCGCGACCTCTCCGGCTGGGGCTCGTTCCTCATCATGGGGCTGTTCGGCGTCATCATCGCCTCGCTCGTCAATATGTTCGTGCAGAGCTCCGCCTTGCAATGGGCGGTGTCCGTCATCGGCGTGTTCGTTTTCGCCGGGTTGACCGCCTGGGACACGCAACGGATCAAGAACGAATATCTCTACGGCGCGATGGACGGCGACACCGCCGAGCGATCCGCGATCATGGGCGCGCTTTCGCTCTATCTCAACTTCATCAACCTGTTCACGCTCCTGCTCCAGCTTTTCGGCCAGCGTGAGGAATAGGGACGGTGCTACGCGGCGCGGGGCGTCTGTGAAGGCGGCTCCTGTCCGAAATTTCATTCTTCGGGCGGGAAGGCCATCTTCACCCGGCCGTTCGCCATGACTACATTCTACCCGGTTTCGGGCGGCCGACTGTAACCGCCCCCGCTCGCCCAGCGGTTCTCGGGCGATAGAAAGGACCTCATCAATGTCGGACTTCGACCGGAATCCCGCGGCGGCTCGCGGCTACCCGGCGGATCGTGCAGTCGCCATCGATCAGGGCCTGCGGGCCCATATGATCCGCGTCTACAATTACATGGCGGGTGGCGTCGCGCTCACCGGCGCGATCGCATGGATCACGTTCCAATACGCGGCCGTGACCAACGACGCCGGCGCGATCGTCGGCCTGACCTCGTTCGGTCAGACGCTGTTCCAAGGCCCGATGATGTGGGTGCTGATACTTGCCCCGCTCGGTCTCGTGTTCTTCTTGAGCTTCAGGATCGATCGGCTCGAGGCCAGCACCGCGCGCGCCCTGTTCTTTGTCTACGCGGGCCTGCTCGGCATATCCCTCGCATCGATTTTCATGGTCTACACGCAGGCGTCGATCGCGCGGGTGTTCTTCATTTCGGCCGCCTCGTTCGGCGCGCTGAGCCTGTGGGGCTACACCACGCAACGCGATCTGACGGGCATGGGCTCGTTTCTGATCATGGGGTTGTTCGGCCTCATCATCGCGATGGTCGTCAACATGTTCCTGAAGTCGAGCGGTCTCGATTGGGCGCTTTCGGTGATGGGCGTGCTGATCTTCGCCGGGCTCACCGCGTGGGACACCCAGAAGATCAAGGAATACTATGACCCGATGGACGACGGTACGGTCGCAGGCCGCAAAGTCGTGATGGGAGCGCTCGCGCTCTATCTCGACTTCATCAACCTGTTCCTGATGCTGCTCCGCCTCATAGGCGACCGCCGCTGACGGCCGCCTTCGCCTGAACTGAGATCGACACCGGCCTACGCCAACGGATGGGACAAGACCCGTCCGTTGGCATTTTTGCCTCTTTGACACTCCTCCACGCTCGAGCGTCCTTCCTGACAGCTCCGTGAAATTGCGCAGTCGGCTGCCCGCGGTCACCGCTGCTCGCGTGGCTTGCTTGACGAAGGCTGCGCGGCGCATTTAGCTAGTTGGGCGCCTGAACCATGCGTGCCGTGATCGCATCGCCATGCAATCCGAGAGGGAGGGGAGCGTTGTCCGAGTTCAAGGAACCAATTCACGAAATCGATGCAATGAGGGCGACCGCACGCCTGCCGAATATCGACATCGAGATTGTCCACCGGCGCGCGCCGGACGGCGACAGTGAACAGGTTTTCATCAATATGCAGGCAGTGCCCTCGTTCGAGACATTTGGGCGCTTCCTCGAAACGGCGAACCCGTTCGCCTTTTGGGCTCAGGCCAGCCGGCTCGTGTGGCTTTCCTGGATGGATGTCGCGCGGCTCACGATGCTCCCCTTCAGCCTCGGCGCGTCGCTGCCGACCCGGCCACCCTCCGACGACGACCGCCAGTCCTGACGTTCAGGGAATGTAGGGAGCAAAGCTCTCCGCCCCGGCAGCAAGGCCAGGGGATTGATCTCAATTCACGACGAGGCTCAAGACCGCCTTGTCGAGCGCCCGCAGCACGCGATCGAGTTCGTGACCGCCTTCGACGATCAGGCCGGTTGCGGACACCACCCGATAGACGCCTTGACGCCGCGCAAATCGCGGATTTTTTTCAATGCGATAGATCGGAACCTCGGCGGCGGAGCGGAACACCGAGAACACCGCCCGGTCCTTGTGGAAGTCGATGGCGTAATCGCGCCATTCGCCGGACGCGACCTTGCGGACATAGAGGCCGAAAATCCGCTTCAGCTCGCGCCTATCGAAGGTCACGCGAGCGTTGGGGGCGGGCGTATTTTTGATGCTCGCCTCGCCCCCACGCAACTCGCTTGAGTCCGTGTCGCCAAGCTCCAGGCTCATGGGTGCCTCCTCGTCATCGACCTGTCATGATCGCTCCGAATAGGCCGTGAGAGCAAGGGCGTCGAGGCGAGAGAAGAGCGGCGAG
>DASUPI010000174.1:0-2314 GCA_036281135.1 Rhodoplanes sp.
TCCTGGATAAGGTCAGCGGCTCTTGCATCCTCATCGAAGGCGCCCCCCTCGTACCTCGCTACCCAGACGCGGATCAGGTTGCGCGAGATATCATGACGCTTGGCAAGCCCGTGAAGGGTCTCGCCCGCAATGAACTCCTGCACCACCTGCCGCTTGAAATCGATGCTGTAATACCAAGCTTCATTGGCTCTGACCGATGCTTGCCCAGCTGCGGGTCGCGATTGATCGGATTCGGCCGGCCTCGGCTTCGAGCCTGCGCCACGCGTCGCAGCAGGCGTTGATGATCTCGTCGTAGCCGGTGAAGATGCGGTTCGAAAGATAGGTCTGGCGCAGGTACTGCCAGATGTTCTCGGCGGCGTTGAGCTCGGGGCTGGCGGGTGGAATCGGCAGCAGCGTCAGGTTTTCCGGGATCTTCAGCTTGTCGGTGGTATGCCAGCCGGCCCGGTCCAGCAGCAGGATCGCATGCGCGCCGGTCACGACGGTGCGGGCGATCTCGTCGAGATGCTTCTGCATCGCCTCGGTGTCGGCGGCGGGCATCGCCAGGGCGGCGCCGGTGTCGCGGGCGGGACAGACCGCGCCGAACAGATAGGCGCTCTCGTAGCGTTGATCGGCCGGCTGGCTCGGGCGGCTTCCCTTGCGCGCCCACTGATAGACGAGACCGTTTTTCTGACCGACCCGCATCTCGTCCTGGAACCAGATCTCGATCGCCGTACCGGTCGGCAGCGTCTTCACGATCTCCGCCACTCGGTCGGGGAAGTTTATGGGATGGCCCGCCCCTCTCTCCCGGCAGCGTAGGCTGACGGGGGCCAACCAGAGGGAAAGGAGCGTTCCATGCAGATCGCGGTTCTCGGAATCGACCTGGGTAAGAACAGCTGCAGCGTCGTCGGACTGGACCACGCTGGTGCGGTGGTCAAACGGCGCCGGATGCGACCGGAGAGCATTCCCGGCCTGACGAAGACGATGCCGGCATGCATCATGGCGATGGAAGCGTGTTGCGGTGCGCACCACCTCGGTCGGCTGCTGAGATCACAGGGCCACACGGTACGCCTGATGTCACCCGAGTATGTTCGCCCCTACGTCAAGGCGCAGAAGAACGACGATCGCGACGCGGAAGCGATCGCCGAGGCAGCGACGCGTCCGACGATGCGCTTCGTCGAGCTCAAGAGCGAAGAGCGGCTCGACGTGCAGACCCTGCACCGGGTTCGTGATCGGCTGGTCGGTCAGCGGACGGCGCTGATCAACCAGCTACGCGCCATCCTGCTGGAGCGCGGCATCAGCGTGCCGCAAGGGCGCCACAAGCTGGAGCAACACGTCGTGGCAATGACGGCCTCCGGAGGCGATCATTCGCTCGGCCCACGAATAGGTCGGTTGATCGACGACATGCGCGCGGAGTGGCTCGAGCTGGATCGACGGATCGCCGCCCTCGACAGCGAATTCGCTGCACACGCCCGCAGCGACGCGGATGCGCGGCGCCTGGCGACTATTCCCGGCATCGGCGTACTGAATGCGACGGCATTGCTGGCCGCGATCGGCAACGGCCAGACGTTCGCTCGTGGGCGCGACCTTGCGGCGTGGCTCGGGCTGGTGCCCCGCCAAGTCACGACCGGCGGCAGACCGCGTCTGGTCGGCATCACCAAGCGTGGCAACAAGTACTTGCGTAAGCTGCTTATCCACGGCGCCCGGTCCGCTCTGCCGGCGCTGGCGACCAGTGCCACGCCGCTCGGCGGCTGGCTACGTGCGCTGATGAAGCGCGTGCACAAGAATGCCGCCGTGGTCGCGCTGGCAAACAAACTGGCGCGGATCGTGTGGGTCGTGCTGCGGCGAGGCGAAGCGTTCGACGCCGCGGCCGTCAGGGCGGCGTAGCAAAGATCGGCCGGACGTCGCGCGAGGCGCCGCTCGGCAACGGATGTCTGCTGGTGGTGGAAGCGAGATGGCCTGACAGTCGACCGGCGTCCTGGAAACCTGGCTCAAAAAATGGCGCTCGACGCCGTGAAGTTTATGAGGACCAGGACGCGCGGATCTCCATCTTGGCCAGGGCCATGCCCTAGGCCGGATACGTTGACGCAGACTGCTCGGATCGGATTGCAGAAACCACTTGCGGACGGGGCGGGCCATACGTTTTTTAAAAGTCTCGATCGCTTCTTTGTCCTGCTTGGGATGGCGCGGGCGCGCACTGACATGCGCAAAACCCAGCTCCTTCAACAGCCGGCCGATCGACACCTCGTCGAGATCGACGCCGAAGCGCTTCTTGATGACGCCGCGCAAGTCGACGCAGCGCCAGCGCACCACACCGTCCACCTCGGGATCGGGCCCC
>DASUPI010000175.1:0-11899 GCA_036281135.1 Rhodoplanes sp.
GGATCGCCGCTAGCCGCTTCACCACCACCTTGCGGCGCGCCATGCGGACCGCCCCGCGCGACAGCGTCACCGTCATGATCATGGGCAACAGTTCGGGCGTGAGCCCGACCGCGAGCGCCACCGCGAACAGGAAGGACTCGAGCACCGGCCGGTGAAAGGCGAGATGCGTCAGCAGGACGAACAGGACGAGGAACACGGTGAGCCGCAGGATCAGCACGCCGAACGAATGCAGCCCGCGCTCGAACTGGGTGGGCGGCCGGTCCGATTGGAGCGCGGCGGCGATGCCGCCGAACCGCGTGCTTGCCCCGGTCGCGACCACCAGCATGGTCGATTCGCCGCTCACCAAGGCGGTTCCGCTGAACAGGCTGTTATACGCCTCGGCCGGGTACTCGGCGCTGCACGGGCCGGGCCGCTTCTCAACCGGATAGGGTTCGCCGGTCAGCAGCGACTCGTTCGTATGCGCCGCGTGGCTCGCAAGCACGATGCCGTCGGCTGGGACGAGATCGCCGGCCGCAAGCTCGACGATGTCGCCCGGCACGATGTCCTCGACCGGAATGCGTGCGGCAACGCCGTCGCGCCGCACCGCCGCGCACACCGCGACCGAGCGCTTGAGCGCTTCGGCCGCCTCCTCGGCGTTGTGCTCCTGCACGACTTCGAGCGTGATCGACCCGGCGAGGATCACGAAAATGATCGCCGCGCTCGCGAAGTCGCCGGTGAGGCCGGAGACGAACCCGGCGACCATCAGGATCGCGATCAGCGGATCGATCAGGCGATGGCCGATCCGGGCGAGAATGCGCCGGCGCTCGGTTTCGGCGACGGCGTTGGGGCCATGCTCGGCCAGTCTGCGTGCGGCTTCGGCCGCGCTCAGGCCTTGCGGCGTCGTGCTCAACCGAGCGAGCAGATCGTCGGCGGGAGCGGTCCAGAAGCAATCGGCGGAGGGGGAACCGTTCGCGGGGTGCACGGGCGGGCCTCACAGGAAGGGCGTCTACGCCCCGATTCGATGCCGTCATTCCGGGACGCGCCGCAAGGCGCGGGCCCGGAATCCATACTCCCTTTTTCCGAATATGGATTCCGGGCTCGCAGGCTGATGCCCGCGCTCCGGAATGACGGAGATCGGCGTCATGCGCGCGCCTACCGGCTCAGCAGGCCCTTCACCGTCCCGCTCGCCTTGCTGAAATCGAGCTCGCCCGCGTGGCGTTCCTTCAGTGCGGTCATGACCTTGCCCATGTCCTTCATGGAGGCGGCGCCCACATCCTTGATCACCGCGGCGATCGCCGCCTGCGCCTCCGCCTCCGACATCTGCCGGGGGAGATAAGCGGAGATGATCGTGATCTCCTCGCGCTCGTTCTGCGCGAGTTCGGGCCGCCCGCCTTTCTCGTACAGCTCGACGGACTCCTGGCGCTGCTTGATCATTTTCTGCAGGAGCCCGAGCAGCTCTTCATCCGTGAGCGGCCCCTTGCCGTGGCCGCGCGCCTCGATGTCGGCGTTCTTGAGCGCGGAATTGACGAGGCGCAGCGTCGAGACGCGCCGCTCGTCATGCGCCTTCATCGCCTGCTTCAGGGCCGCGTTGATGTCGTCGCGCAGCACCGCAACCTCTCTCGACTCAAATCAAGCCGCCAAGCTGGACACGCGCGTCCGCCAGCGCCATATCGCCACAGGGCCCAGACAGCTTCGACGAGGCCGAACGGCCAAGCCCCTTGCAGGAATCCGTAGAGCGATCCGAGCGCGCAGGACGCCGCAAAGGCCAGGGTGAACCAAGGACTATGATCCTCAAATGCGTAGCAAATCAGCATGAAGGTGACGGAAAACAGGCCGAATGCCGTGAGTCCATCCATGCCCGATGCGTCTCTTTGACGGCGGTCCGCGTCGGCGGCTATGTAGTTCGCTCATGACTCACACGCAAGACGATATTCGCTGGACCGAACCCACTTCCACCGCGCTGCTCGTGCTCGCCGATGGCGCCGTGCTCGAAGGCTTCGGCTTCGGCGCGACCGGGCATGCCGTGGGCGAGGTGTGCTTCAACACGGCGATGACGGGCTACCAGGAGATCCTCACCGATCCGTCCTATGCCGGGCAGATCATCACCTTCACGTTCCCGCATATCGGCAATATAGGCACGAACGAGGAGGACATCGAGACCGTCAACATGGCGGCCACGCCGGGGGCGCGCGGCGTTATCCTGCACTCGGCGATCACCCAGCCGTCGAACTACCGGGCCACGCGCCATCTCGACCAATGGCTGAAAGCGCGCGGCGTCATCGGGCTGGCCGGCATCGACACGCGCGCGCTGACCGCGCTCATCCGGGCCAAAGGCATGCCGAACGCCGTGATCGCGCATGCGCCGGACGGCCGCTTCGATCTCGACGCGCTGAAGGCGGAGGCGCGCGAATGGCCGGGCCTGGTCGGCATGGACCTCGTGCCGATGGTCACCTCCGGCCAGCGCTTCACCTGGGACGAGACGCCGTGGGAGTGGGGCAAGGGCTATGGCCGGCAGGAAACGCCAGAGTTCCACGTGGTCGCCATCGATTACGGGATCAAGCGCAACATCCTGCGGCTGCTGGCGGGCAGCGGCTGCAAGGTCACCGTGGTCCCGGCGACCACGGTGGCCGAGGACATTTTCGCGCTGGAGCCGGACGGGGTGTTCCTCTCCAACGGGCCGGGCGACCCCGCCGCCACCGGCGAATACGCGGTCCCGGTGATCCGAGCGCTGATCGAACAGAACATGCCGACCTTCGGCATCTGCCTCGGCCATCAGATGCTCGGCATCGCGGTCGGCGGACGCACCATGAAAATGCACCAGGGCCACCACGGCGCCAACCATCCCGTGAAGGACCTCACCACCGGCAAGGTGGAGATCACGTCGATGAATCACGGCTTTGCGGTCGACCGCACGAGCCTGCCGGACAATGTGCGGGAAACGCATATTTCGCTGTTCGACGGCTCGAATTGCGGGCTCGCCCTCAGCGAGCGGCCGGTATTCTCCGTGCAGTACCATCCGGAGGCTTCGCCGGGCCCGCGCGACAGCCATTATCTGTTCCAGCGCTTTGCTGAATTGATGCGGGAGCGCAAACGGGCGGGTTAACGTTTCGGATCAAGCAGCGACGCATTTAAATCGACAATACGCGGCATGGCCGCTGGTTCGCCTTGCTACAAGTTGCTATGGACTTGTATCGTCCTCCCATACACAATTATTACGTGTCTATTCGGCGGATGAATATGTGCAATAATTGCATATATTGTCCTTTACAATGTGCAACCATTGCACTACGTGGTACGTTTGTTAGGGGATTGCACGATGCCAGAGATCGTGCGGCTCACGAACTGTAAGATATGCATGTACGCAGGAGACCATGCGCCGCCACACTTCCACGTAAGAGGTCCTGGCTGGACCGCGTCGATCACGATCGCGTCGTTTCGGATCTTGAAAGGAAGAGGGCCGAAGGCTGATCTTGAGGAAGCGATCAAGTGGGCGATGATGCCCAACAACATGTACCGGCTTGCTTATGAATGGAGAAGGCTCAATGAACGCGACTGAGATGATCGATACGGGTCTGCCGATGGCTCGCATCGCGGCGATTCGCGTCGTAGGGCCGTCGCGGCTGGAAATCACTTGGGCCGAAGGAAACCGTGCAGGCCGAAGGGATTCGGTCGGTCTGGCGCCTTTGATCGGGAGCTACCGAATATACAAGCCGCTGCGGGACAATCCCGAACTGTTTGCAACCGCACACCTGATCGACGATGGCGATGCGGTCGCCTGGAACGCCGCCGATCTGGACATGTCGGCCGAGCTGATCGAGACCTTGGCGGAAGAGGAAATGACTCCCGAGGAATTCGCGCTCTTCCTCAAGCGCAATGGTCTCACACAAGAGGCGGCAGCCGCTTTGCTCGGCCGTAGTCGCCGGCAGATCGGCTATTACCTGAGCACAGGTCCCGTTCCGCGGGTCGTCGCATTGGCATGCTTCGGCTACGAGGTGCGGCTGACGCGCCGCCGCGCAGAAGCGGCTTGACTGATGGGCGTCGAGGTCCCGCTGGCGTTGGCACAGCGGGACCTCTCCGAAAACACAGCGGTTAGTGCCCGGTCTTATCGGCCTCGCGGCTCGCCTCGAACAGGAACCAGGCGCGCTTCTCGGCGTCGTCGATGAAATTCTCGAGCAGGCTCGCCGTGGCGACGTCGTCGTGCTCGTCGGCGATTTCATGCGCCTCGCGCATGTTCTTGATGACGGACTTGTTGTCCTCCAGCAATTCGCGCAGCATGTCGAGCGGCGGCACGATCTCCGCATCATTGTCGGGAATGCGTTGCAGCCGAGCGATATGGCCGATCGAGCGGAGCGTCGTGCCGCCGATCTTGCGGACGCGCTCGGCAAGTTCGTCGGTCGTCTCCAGGATTTCCTCGGACTGTTTGTCGAGGAGCAGGTGGTAGTCGCGGAAATGCGGTCCGCTCACGTGCCAATGGAAGTTCTTGGTCTTGAGATAGAGCGCGAAGCTGTCGGCGAGCAGCGCATTGAGCGCCGCGGAAACGGCGCTCACCGCGTCCTGGGAGAGGTCGGTTGGCGTCCTGAGCGGGGCGGCGACTTGTCCACGCGGTTCAAATTGCTTGACTTTTGTCACGGGGGCACCTCTTGGCGGTTTGCGAATAACTCGTTGCGCCACGAAACTGGTTCTTCGTGGCTCCCGAGGAAACCCGCTTTCCGTCAGGGTGGTTCCGCCCCCCGCGACGGTTCCCCGATAATGGTGCGTATAGCCGAACCCGGGAACCGCCGGGTCATGCGCGCTTTAAGCCGTCACCACGGCAGTTCGCCCGACGAAACAGAACGGGTTCGATCCATGGGAAGCAAGGCGAGCAGTTTCATTTCGACGACGACGGGTCGATCCCCAACAACCCGGCGCTCGCCTTCGTGGTGTTTCGCGGGGCGATCGATCTCCACGGCTCGGCTGATCCCGAGGCCGCCATCGAAGAAACGTTCGAGCGGCACGGGTGGGGCGGGCTCTGGCGCAACGGCGTCTATCCCTTCGTGCACTACCATTCGCGCATTCACGAGGCGATGGGCGTGGCGCGCGGTCATGCCAAGATTCGGTTCGGCGGTGACAACGGCGTCGAGGTGGAACTGCATGCCGGCGATGTCGCGGTGCTTCCCGCCGGCACCGGCCACCAGCGCATTGCCGCAAGCTCGGACTTCGTCGTCATCGGCGCTTATCCCCCGACCGGCGAATACGATCTCTGCCGCGGCAGCAAGGACGAACACGCGGCGGCGCTCGTCGCCATTCCCGGCGTTCCGCTGCCGCCGACCGACCCGGTTCTCGGCAAGGACGGCCCCTTGATCGAGGTCTGGAGCGCCGATTGGCGTGCCGCGCAGCCGAAGCGTTCCCGCGTCTCCGACGCGACCTGAAATCCGCGAGCATCCCGACGCGTTGCGTATCGGGCGAAGCCGGGCGATGTTCGGGCGATGCCGCATCGGAACGACGCGGCCGCAAGCGGGGCAATCGAAGCTCGATGAGCACGGGGATTCGCGACTGGGTGAGCTATTGGGACAGCTCGCATTCCATCTATGTCAATGCGCGCCACGCCGATGTCCATTATTGCGACATCGCGCAGGCGATCATCGCCTTCATCCCCGGGCGCAATGCGCGCGTGATCGATTACGGGTGCGGCGAGGCCTTGCACGCCGACGCGGTCGCCGCGCATTGCGGCGAACTCCATCTTTGCGAGGCGGGTCCCAAGCTGCGCGAGCGGCTGAAGCAGCGGTTCGCGCGCGTGCCGAACATCCGGGTGATTGCGCCCGATGACCTGAAGACGCTGCCGGCCGCGAGCGTCGATCTCGTCGTCGCCAACTCCGTCGTGCAATACTTGAATCGCGCCGAACTCGCCGACCTGCTCGCGCTCTGGCGGCGTCTGCTCGGCCCGGCCGGCCAGTTGGTGGTCGCCGACGTGATCCCGCCGAATGTCGGCGTGTTCAGTGATCTTGCCGCGCTGCTGCGCTACGCATTCGCGCATGGATTTCTGCTTGCGGCGCTGCTCGGCGTCGCGCGCACCGCGGCGTCGTCTTATTGCAGCCTGCGCTCCGGACTCGGAATAACTCAGTATGCCGAAGCGGACTTCCTCGCACTGCTGCGGGCGGCCGGTTACTCGGCCATGCGTCTCCCGCGCAACATGGAGCACAATCAGAATCGAATGGCTTTCCTGGCCAAGCCAGCCGACGCCCCGATCGCCGCTGCGTGAAGTGATCGGTCGTGATCGACCGCCGCATGCGGCGAACACATTGGTGACTTTTTCGGGAACGACCACGGCGGGCGCAGGATTGGAAGGGGAGTTCTGCACCCGAGGTACGATGATGCCGCTCATGCGACTCGCCGCCTTGAGCTTCGGTCTCGCCATCCTCTGTTCGACCGTGCCGACGCCGGATCGCTTTGCCGCGCTTCGCGCCGAGGGCGCGTCCCCGGGCGTCGCGCCGCCGAGCGCGCGTGTCGTGGCCAAGACTTTGATCGAACATGGGCGCTCCCGTATCGATGATTACGACTGGCTGCGCAAAGCCGACGATCCGGAGGTCATGTCCTATGTCGAGGCCGAGAATGCCTATGACGACTTTCGCCTTCGCCCGATCAAGCCGCTCGCCGACGAAATCGCCGCAGAATTGCGAGCGCGAAGCGCAGAAAGACGCGAGCGCGCCCTATTTCGACAACGGATATCTTTACGAGCGCCGGTTCGCCGACGGAGCCCAGTACCCGGTGATCGTGCGGCGCAGGAATGCCCCGGAATCGCCCGAGGAGATCGTCTTGGATATTGCGGCCCTCGCCGCCGGCCACCCGTATTATCGGGTGAACCGCTGGGAGGTAAGTCCGGACGGTGCGCGCGTCGCCTTTGCCGTCGATCTGACCGGCGCACGTCGTCATCGCCTGTTCGTTCGAACGATCGCGACCGGCGAGATCGTCGATCAGGGAATCGTGGACGCGGCGGCGAGCTTCGCCTTCGCCGCCGACAGCACGACCCTGTTCTACGTAAGGACCGAACCGAAGACCGTGCGGTCGCACGAGGTGTGGCGGCGCCGGATCGACGCCGATCCGGATTCGGATGTGCTCGTCTTTGCGGAGCACGATCCGCGCTTCGAAGTCTCCGTGTTCGCCTCGAAGTCGCGCAAATTCATCTTGATCAGCAGCGACCAGGAGAACACGAGCGAAATGCGCTACCTGCCCGCGGACCAGCCGGAAGGCGCGTTCGCCGTAATGGAGCCGCGCCGGGTCGGGATGCGCTACTTCGCCAATCACGTCGGCGACAAGTTCTTCATTCGCACCAATCTCGATGCGCCCGACTATCGGCTGATGACCGCGCCGCAGGACAGGCCCGACGCCGCCAACTGGGTTGAACTGATCCCGCACCGGCCCGGTCGTTATTTCTGGCGCTTTGAGCCGTTCAACGAGTTTGTCGCGGTCGACGAGGAGCACGAGGGAGCGGTCACGATCCGCGTCGTCCGCCTTGCCGATCTGCGCGAAGTAGCCGTGCCGCTTCCGGCCGCGATCGGGGTCGCCACCACCGATTTCACGTTCGGCGGGTTCGGCGGCAACCGCGATCCGGCTGCGCATGTTCTGCGTCTTCGCTTCAGCGCGCCGCTCCAGCCGGAATCCACGTATGATTTCGACATGAGGAGCGGAACGCTTGCGCTCCGCAAGGAAGATCCGGCGGCGCGCTGGTTCCGGCCCGACGCGTATGGCTTCGATCGCATCACCGCGACTGCTCCCGACGGCGAGGAGGTTCCGGTGACCATCGTCTACCGTAAGGACTTGCGCCGGCCCGGCGGCAATCCGACCGTACTGCTGGGCTACGGCGCGTATGGATTCAGTTCGCGCCCGATCTTCAACGCCGCGCGCTTCAGCCTGATCGATCGTGGTTTCGTCTATGCCGTCGCGCATGTGCGCGGCGGTCACGAACGTGGCGAACGCTGGCATGCGCAAGGCCGCCTGCTCAACAAGCGCAACAGCTTCACCGATTTCATTGCGGCGGGCGGAGCCGTGATCGCGAGCGGTCATGCGGACCGGCGCGCGCTGTTCGCGCAGGGACGCAGCGCCGGCGGACTGTTGGTGGGCGCCGTCGCCAATCTTCGTCCGGACTTGTTCGCGGGCATGGTCGCCGAAGTGCCGTTCGTCGACGTCATCACCACCATGTCGGATGCGTCCGTGCCGCTGACCACCCTCGAATACGAGGAGTGGGGCAATCCGGCGCTCAAGGACCATTACGACTACATGCTGTCCTACTCGCCTTACGACAATATCGAACGCAAGGCCTATCCGGCGATGTTCGTCACGGCGGCTCTGCATGACAGCCAGGTGAGTTTCGCCGAAGCGGCGAAATGGGTGGCGCGGTTGCGCGCCACCCAGACGGACGACCGAGAACTCCTGTTCAAGGTGGACATGGGCGCGGGCCACCGCGGCCCGTCCGGTCGGCTCGGCTCGGTCAATGATACCGCCGGGATCAGCGCCTGGCTGCTTGCCCAGGCCGCGCGGGCAGGGCAGCGCTAGACCAGTGCAGCAGTGATTTCACTGATCGGTCGCGCTTCTTGGGCGTTTGTCCCGGGCGCAGCGCGGCACGACAAGCGCGCTGCGCCACATCCGACTCAGGAAGGCGTGGAGCGCGCGCGGGTATCCCGTCCCTTGATGCGCGATTTCCGCTAACATCTGTGTCCGATTCGCGGGCCGAGCGCCGCCGACCGCGGCGCCATCGATGTGGACTCATGCGCATTCTTCACACCGCCGATTGGCAGATCGGCAAACCGTTCCTGCGTTTCGGCGAAAAGGCTGAGGCCTTGCGCGCCGCGCGGCTGGATGCGGTCGAACGGCTGGGCGAGCTCGCCGTTTCCGAGGGCGTCACGCATATCCTGGTCGCGGGCGACGTTTTCGATTCCGAAACGCCGGCGAATGTCACCTTGCGCGGGCCGCTGGAACGCATGCACCGCTTCGCTCGGGTCACCTGGCACCTTCTGCCGGGCAATCACGATCCGCATCGGCCGGGCGGAATCTGGGAGCGGGTGCGCACGCTCGGCGCGCCGCCCAATGTGCGGCTGCACCTCGAGCCCCAACCGGTCGCGCTTGGTGATGTCTGCTTTCTCTTGCCCGCGCCGCTGACCGGCAAGGCCGAGACGCGCGACCTCACCGCGCGCCTGGAGGAGACCCCGACGCCGGAGGGCGCGATCCGCATCGGGCTCGCCCACGGCGCGATCACGCAATTCGGCGCGGGCGACGGCGAGGCGAAGAACCCGATCGATCCGGCGCGCGCCGAGCGCGCCGGGCTCGATTACCTCGCGCTCGGCGACTGGCATCGCACGCAGGCGATCAACGCGCGCACCTGGTATGCGGGCACGCCGGAGCCGGACCGTCACAACAGCCAGTCCGTCGGGACCGCGCTGATCGTGACCATCCCCCGCGCCGGCGCTGTTCCGGATGTCGAGCCGCGATGCGTCGGAACCTATCAATGGCGCGGCGATGCGATCACGCTGAACGAACCCGACCAGCTCGCTGCGCATGAGGCTGCGCTGCAAACGGTCGCCGCACCGGTCTCGAAGCTCGTGCTTGCGCTTGCGGTCAGCGGCGCCGTCTCGATCGCCGCACGCCGCATGCTCGATCAGTGGCTCGAACGGCTGCAGGCCTTGGTCTTCCATCTCGACGTCAATCTCGACCTGCGCGTTCGCCCCGACCGGGACGATCTCGAGACGATCGACTTCGACGGCGTCCTGCGCCGAGCCGCCGAGACCTTGAAGGAGCGCTCGGTCGACCCGGCGCTTGCTCTTGCCGAGCGCCAAACGGCCGAGGACGCGCTGATGACCCTGTATCTCGAAGCGACGGCTTAGCGGTCCGGTGCGATGATCATCACCCATATCGCGGTCGAGGGCGTCGGGCGGTTCCGCATGCGGCACGTCGTGCGCGGGCTCGGGCCGGGCCTCAATCTGTTGTGCGCGCCGAACGAAGCGGGCAAGTCCACCATATTCCGCGCCGTGCAGGCCTGCCTGTTCGCACGCCACGACAGCAACACCAAGGAAACCCGAGCGCTCGGCTGCATCGGCGCGCAGCTCTCCGCCTGCGTCGAGGTCGGATTTCACTGCGGCGACGCCGATTATCGCGTGGAGAAAACCTTCCTGCGCAGCAATGCGACCCGACTGTACAAGGCGGAGCGCTTGATTGCCGAGGGTCGCGCGGCTGACGAGGAGCTCTGGTCGATTCTCGGTCTGTCTCCGGGAGCGCGGAGCTTCGAGGAATCCGCCTTCGGGCTGCTGTGGGTTCGCCAGGGCCAGTCGTTCGAGCCGGTCAAGCCCGGCGGGGAGGGGCAGGCGCTGCTCAACCGAGTCATCGAAGCCGAGGTCGGCCAGGTGCTCGGCGGCGAACGCGGCGAGCGCGTGTTCACGCATGTCGTCGCCCAACTCGGGCTGGAAGAGACCAAGACCGGACAGCCGAAAACGGGCGGCGCGTGGAAGGCGGCGGTCGATCGTGTCGAGGCCGCGCGCCGCGCGCTCGACGGCGTGCGCGTGACGCTCGCGGCGCTGGAAGCCGATCGCAGCGCGCTCGCGGCAAAGCTGCACGAGCGGGACCGGCTGGCCGATGCCGGCGTGCTTGCGGAGATGCAGGCCGCTCTCGAGATTGCCGCGCGGGAACGCGAGACCGCGAACGGCCTCGACCAAGCCGCACAACAGGCCGAGATCGCGGCGGCCCGAAGCGAACTCGCGTATGAACGCGTGCGCGACAAGCATCAGCGGTTGATCGCGCTCGACCAGCGCATCGCAGGATCGCGCGCCCGCATCGGCGAACTCGATCGACAGGCGCAAGAGCAGGATGCGGCGCTGAACAAGCAAATCGCGGCGCTCGGCGCTCAGGAGAACGCGCTGGCGGACCTCGCCGATCGGCTCGCCGCGGCGGAGCGCGCGGCGGATTCAGCCCGCGCATGCGAGCTTGCCGCACACGACGCCGAGCGCGTCGCCGAACTGCGGACGCGCCTCGATCAGGCGCGCGCGTTGCGCGATCGGATCGGCGTTCTCCATCAAGCTTTCGCCGTGTTGACCATTGCGCCCGACGCGCTGCGCCGGATCGAGCAGGCCGCGCAAGATCTCGACGCGGCGCAGATGCGGCGCGAAGCGAAAGCGCCGCGCATCGCCATCCGGCTCGGGCCGCACGGAGTGCGGCGGGTCACCTGCGGGGGCGAGACGATTACAGGCCCGCGCGACCTCGCCGTGCGCGAGTCGCTGCGCATCGAGGTTGCCGATATCGCCTCGATCGAGATCACGCCGGCGGCGAGCCCGGAGGATGCGCAAAGCATCGATCGCGCGCGCGATAAACTGGAACGCGAGCTTCGCGCCGTCGGCGCAGGCTCGCTCGCCGAGGCGCGGGAGCGCCGCGCGAAGGCCGACGATATCGCGACCGAGCAGCGCGGGCTTGCCGCCGAACTCGCCGTTATCGCGCCCGGCACGAAGGGCGAAGACGGCGTGGTCCTGCTGGAAAGGGCATTGTCCGAGGCGCAGGCGAAGCTCCGCGCACTCGCCGGCATGTCCGAAACCCTCTCCGATCGCGAGGCGCTGCGCGCGCTGCGCGGCGCGGCGGAGCAGGCCCGCGACGCGCTGAAGCGAGAGCATCGCGACCTGCAAGCCGTGGTGCTGGCGGCGCGCAGCACTATCGCGGCCGAAAACATGCGGCTCGCCGCGTTCCGCGCCGACCGCGCCGCTGCGCAGGACAGGCTGGCCGAGGACCTCGCGCTGTGCCCGGACGAGGAGCGGCCGCACAGGCTCGCCGCGCTCGCGGCGGAGGCGGCGCAGGCCAGCGCGCTATTCGCGCAGGCGCAGGCCGAGGCGGCGCGTTTGCGTGCCACCGTCCCGAGCTGCGAACAGCGCGAGGCGATCGAGGCGCGGGTGAAACGCCTCACGCAGGCAAT
>DASUPI010000176.1:0-5690 GCA_036281135.1 Rhodoplanes sp.
CCGACTCGACATCTCGGCTCTCGAAGTCAACCCCGATCCGGTCATGGTCGCCACCGAGGGCGCCTTGTGGGGCAGCGTCAAGGCGCATGGCTTCCTGCCCGACACCGTCATCGTCAGCGATGACGCCGGGCAGTTCAACGAGGGCGCCGACCCTGAGCGCAATCTCGGCCTCGCCGCGCAGCGGCTTGCGGGAGCGCCGGACCGCGGCCGCGATGGCGGCGAGTCCTTTTCGGTCGCGGCCAGCAGGTCCTGGCGCTTGCGTGCGCGCTCGCGCGCGAGATCGGGTTGGCGATGGTGCGCTTCTTGATCTTCCCGCCGTCCCGATAGCTCTCCCGCAGCAGAATGGCGGGAGGCGAGTACCGGTTGGGAACGAATTCGATATACATGGCGCTAACATGTCATATCTAATGAACATACCGCAATATTAATATCCTCATTTACATGACTACATATTTCTGGCCAAATTCAAGAAAACTCACCGCCTTCAATCGCTTGCAGATTTTCCAAGAGGGAAGCGCGGATATTCGGCTGTGGAGAACAGACCGACAAGCCGGCGCGGCCATGAGTTCCGCCGCCGGCATCGCCCGCGCCCTGGGTGCCGACCGGAACGGCGACGCCTCCGTCCATCAAAGAGCGAGGACAGGGTGCTGCGCACACCGCGGCCCTGTCCTCGCTTTTCTTATCGGGGCGTTTTTGGAATATCAGTCTTCCTTGACCACCTCAAGGCTAACTCGCGTGACCCCGGAAAAGCCAAGCTCTCGCGCGGCGGCGGGCATTACATCAATTACACGGCCACGCACGAAGGGACCACGGTCGTTGATTCGAACCACGACTGAACGGCCGGTACCATGATTCGTAACACGCACCTTTGTACCGAAAGGCAACGACCTGTGTGCGGCAGTCATTCCCTGAGAACGAGCATATTCACCGCTTGCGGTTCGACCGCCAGAGTGCACGGAAGCAATGCCAGATTGAGCTGATGATTTGACGCTGTTAGACACCGTCAAACCGATCACACACAAGCTAACGACAAAAACGCTCCTGTACGTGCATTTACGCATTTTGCTCCCACCTCCGGCTAATAAGTATGGCAAGTGGATTTTTGCCCGATGTGTTGTCAATTTCTTGTTAAGGTTATGGCTTTCTTACGCGGGGGAATTGCTCAAATTTATTTTCTTGAAACTGCGGCACAAAAGTCACAATGACGCTCGGAGGAGGGAGACACGCCTGCGTTTGGATGTGCATTGATATATAGTCAAGCGCGCGCAGCAACACGCCAACCAACTTCTGGCTCACCACGAAGCCTTGCTGGCGCAGCGCTGTGAGGATGTGTTGCGTTGGCTGCGGCTGACCCAGCGCAGCGGCGCCGCGATCAGGTCTTCCGTGGACGGCACGCTCGGCGTTTCGCGAATCATCCGATTCTTGAATCGGAAACCGCCTACGCAGTCGAGGAAATCTATCGCTGACTATCGCGGTCGCCCAACCTGGGCAGTTACGGACATCGCAGCCACATTGCGCGCAACGAGGGGAGCGCGCGGCAGCAAGAGGCGACCGACCTCGGCTCAGTGCGGCAGATTGGCGGCCTTTGCATTGGGCGGGAAGGCCGGGTTGGCCTGAGCGCCCCGCATCAGGTCGAGCGCGAAATTCAGCGCCTTGTCGTCCTTGGCTTCCGGCGGAACATAGGACTGCGACCCGCCCTGCTCCTCCCCGTCCGCCTTGAGGTGCCCGCGCAGCGACGACTCGCCCCGCATCTCGGCCGAGCCCGCTTTCACCTCCTCGGGCACTTCCTGCAGGCTCTCGATGTCGGGCACGATGCCCTTGGCCTGGATCGAGCGCCCGGCCGGGGTGTAGTAGCGTGCGGTGGTGAGCCGCAGCGCTCCGTTTGCCGCGCCCCCGAGCGGGATAATGGTCTGCACCGAGCCCTTGCCGAACGAGCGCGTGCCGACCACGGTCGCGCGCTTGTGGTCCTGCAGCGCGCCGGCCACGATCTCGGACGCCGAGGCGGAGCCGCCATTGATCAGCACGATGATCGGCTTGCCCTTGGTCAGATGTTTGTCGCCCGGCCGTGCGTTGAAGCGCTGCGTCTCCTCCGGGTCGCGCCCCCGGGTCGAGACGATCTCGCCGCGCTCGAGGAACGTATCGGAGACCGAGATCGCCTGATCGAGCAGCCCGCCCGGATTGTTGCGCAGATCGATGACGTAGCCGCGCAGCTTGTCCGGCGGGACTTGCGAAGCGATGTCGCTCAGCGCCTTCTTCAAGCCTTCCGTCGTCTGTTCGTTGAATTGAGTGATGCGGATATAGCCTACATCGCCGCCTTCTATGCGTGACCGCACCGAGCGCACGCGAATGATGTCGCGGGTGATGGCGAGCTCCATCGGCTTGTCGGCCCCCTTTCGCATGATGCGCAGATTGATCTTGGTGTTGACCAGGCCGCGCATCTTCTCGACCGCCTGATCGAGCGTCATGCCTTTCACCGCCTCATCGTTGATATGCGTGATGATGTCGTTCGCGCGGACGCCGGCCTTCGCCGCCGGCGTGTCGTCGATCGGCGCGACCACCTTGACGAGCCCATCCTCCATTGTGACCTCGATGCCGAGGCCGCCGAATTCCCCACGTGTCTGCACCTGCATGTCGCGGAAGCTGATCGGATCCATGTAGCTCGAATGTGGATCGAGCCCGTTGACCATCCCATTTATTGCCGCCTCAACGAGCTTGGAGTCATCGGGCTTCTCGACATAATGCGCGCGCACGCGCTCGAATATGTCGCCGAATAGATTAAGCTGGCGATAGGTGTCGGATGACTCCGCTTTCGCGATCGCACCCGTCAACATCGCGGGCGGCTGGATGGCGATCACCATGAGCGCGGCGCCGCCCAAGGCCCCAAGGAACATCAAAGAAGTCTTGCGCATCATCCACAGCACCTTCTCGTTGCGAAACAAGCTGACCGCGCTCTTTGGCGAAATCATCCACTTTGGAACGAAGCTCGTTACGCTTCTCTGGCGCTCTCGCAATGCCTGCCGGTGCAAAGCAGAGGCCCCTCGCCACGAAGCCGGCGGTCCCACATGTGTAGATTTTTGCATTGTCTCCACCCTAGATCGTTGCATTATTTGTAATCACCAACTTGAGCGACACGATCATTGCTATGGCGGACTATGACGGCCGAGGATACTCGGCTCGCCACACAACTGTCCTCACTATTCCGAGATTTGGTCTCCTCGGTGCGCTCTCAATTGAACGGCGCGCCAAAGCGTTCGTAGACCGGGGGCGCGGCCGAGGCCGCTCAGGGTATGTGCGGACGGTCACGGCTGCGCGCCAGAAGGCTCGCGTCGTTCAGCACGAACGCCTGTTCAGGCTCGCGGACGAACCAGGGCGGCGGGGAGGTGGGCTCGGTCATGGTAGTCGGGTCATCCGCCAGGCCCTGGAACGAAACACAACACCCGCCACCCTTTGCGACGATGCTCTCGTTGCTCGTCGCGGCATCCAGAATACCCTTGACGGTCGGCACGAGGCCGGCGACGAACTGCACGCCGGAGAGACTGTTCAGGTCGTTTCCTTTCAGCTTTTCGAGTTCGGTCGCCGGGTGGTGCACGTCTGCACGCCGGCGCTCTGCCAGGGCCTGAGGAGAAACGCTCGTGAGCGGTTTTGCCTGGATCGGCGCTCGCCGCGCCTGGGCGCGCGCCGTGCACGTGCTGGGCCTGTCGGCGGGCTTCGCCCTGCCGGCGCTGGCGACGACGATCGAACGCGTCACCAGTCCAAGCGGCATCGAAGCCTGGCTGGTGCGCGAACCGTCATTGCCGCTGATCGCGATGGAGTTCGCCTTCCGCGGCGGGTCGAGCCAGGACTCTGCCGGCGGCCTGGCGTTGCTCATATGGTCACGACGCTGCTTGCGGACGCGTAGTCTCCCGACGATTGCAGCGATCCGGTTTCTTCTGATCGGACGAGTGTCGGAGCGCACGGCTTCCATGGGTCGGCGCTATTCGGGCGCGCAAACCACCAAGTGGAGGTCCGCTTTTCAACCTGCCGCAAGGATTTCTGACCGTGGCGAAACCCGAGCTCGGCACGAAACGCCTCTGCGCCTCGTGCAACGCAAAGTTCTACGATCTTATACCAACCCGCCGATTGGGTGACTCTCGGGGGTTCCCAAATCAGCCGCGAAATGATTCACGGTGGCAAACGGAGGGTCGTTCGCCATGGGGCAAGCCATTGCGGTGCGGACGGATTATTCGAGCGGCGAGGTTTGGCGGCTGGCGCAGCGGGCGAAGAATGCGGGACAGGCACGGCGACTTCTTGCGATCGCGGCGGTACTGGACGGGTGCTCGCGCGAATCTCTGTCCGATGGGCCTCGCGAGACGTGGATCCTCGGCCTTGTTTCTGACGGCGCCGTCGCAATGTCTCTCCTCCGCGATGAAACCAAGCCGGATGAGGTCGGCGGGGCGACTCGGCGGGCTGTGCTTTGAAGCAGATGTCCTTTGGCCGCCGGACGCCAGTCGGCAAAACCGACCGTCGCGTGTGACACTCCTCGCTGAGCGGCGACGTGATGCTGGCCCGCTAACATTTGACGCGCACGCGAACGCGCGCCGCTCATACGGAGCCGGCGGCCAACGCACTTTTATTAAGGGACCGCAGGGATGCCGGATCATGCCGAGCGGATGTACTCGCGCAATTCGTTTGATTCCCGCTCCATCTCTTCGAGGCGCGACTTGACCACGTCTGTTCCGCCGCCTGTTCCTGCAGAAGCTAGTCGGGCCGGCGGAACTGCCCGGTCTTGCGGTAGCGCCACAAATAGGACGGGACGATCACCTCTACCGAGCGTGGTTCTATGCCTAGACCCTTCAGCGTTCGCTCCTCGCGCAGCGCAGATTCGGAGACGACATTGTCCTGTTTCAAGAGTTCGACCTGGTCGGGCGTCAGGAGCGGTGACGGCAAGAATTGCAGAAACTGGCCTATCAGCTTCGCCGCCCAGAACGGGATCGGCAGCAGCAGCCGCCGGCGATCGATGGTCGCGAGCACGAACTGCATCAACTCCTTGAACGTGTAGACTTCGGGGCCGCCCAGCTCGTAGATCGTCCCGGGCGTGGTCTCGTTTGCCACCGCCTTGGCGACCGCCTCGCCGACATCCCCGCCGAACACCGGCTGGAACCGGGTCCGTCCCCCGCCCACCAGAGGCAGGACGGGCGCCAGCCGGGCCATTGCCGCAAACTTGTTGAAGAACGCATCGTCGGGACCAAAAATGATCGAAGGGCGAAAAACAACGGCTTCGGGAACCGCCGCGAACACCGCCTTCTCGCCGAGCCCCTTGGTGCGCGCGTAGCGGGCGGTCGCGTTCTCGTCGGCGCCGATCGCGGATACATGAATGAGGCGCGCGCCGTGGGCGGCGGCCGCGCGGGCCACCATTTCGGCGCCGCCCGCATGTACGGCTGCGAAGCGCTGGCGGCCGCGCTCAAACAGAATCCCGACCAGATTGATGACGACCGCGCTGTCGCGCACCGCCGCCTCCACCGAGGCGGGATGGCGGAGATTGGCCTGCACGGCATGGATCTGCCCCACCCCGCCGAGCGGCTGCAGAGGGCCGGCGAGATCGGGGCGACGCACGGCGGCGCGCATGCGGTACCCGTGCCCGGCGAGCGCCCGCGCCACATGTCGACCGAGAAAACCGGAGGCGCCGAAGATCGTGACGAGCATGTCGGAAT
>DASUPI010000177.1:0-8781 GCA_036281135.1 Rhodoplanes sp.
CGAAGCGCGGCGACCTGCTCGCGCTCGGGCTCGCCAGCCTGTTCCGCATCGCCCCGGAACTTACCACGATCGGCTTGTCCGCCACCGTGGCGGAGCCGGACGAATTGCGGCGCTATCTCGTGCCGCAGCCGCCCGGCGGACGCGCGCATGCCGAACTGATCACGGCGGATGCGGGGGCTGCGCCGGTCGTCGTCATGCTCGACACCGCCGAGCATCTGCCCTGGGCCGGGCATTCGGCGCGCCACGCGCTCGGCGAGATCTACGCGCTGATCAAGCGCCACCGCACCACTTTGGTCTTCGTCAATACGCGCAGCCAGGCGGAGATGCTGTTCCAGGAGCTGTGGCGCATCAACGACGATGGGCTCGCGATCGCGCTGCATCACGGCTCGCTCGATGTCGCCCAGCGCCGCAAGGTGGAGGCGGCCATGGCGCAGGGACGCCTGCGCGCGGTCGTCTGCACCTCCTCGCTCGATCTCGGCATCGACTGGGGCGATGTCGATCTCGTCGTCAATGTCGGCGCGCCGAAAGGCGCGTCGCGCCTGACCCAGCGCATCGGCCGCGCCAATCATCGGCTCGACGAGCCCTCGCGCGCCGTGCTGGTGCCGGCCAATCGCTTCGAGGTCCTGGAATGCCGCGCCGGCATCGAGGCGGTCGCGGAGAATGCGCAGGACACGCCGCCGCTGCGGACCGGCGCGCTCGACGTGCTCGCCCAGCATGTGCTCGGGGCTGCCTGCGGCGCGCCCTTTTGCTCCGACGATCTTTATGCCGAGGTGCGATCGGCCGCGTCCTATGCCGGGCTTTCGCGCGCCGACTTCGACGCGGTGGTCGACTTTGTCGCGACCGGTGGTTACGCGCTGAAAGCGTATGAGCGCTTCGCCAAGATCAGACAAGGCAAGGACGGACGCTGGCGCATCACCCATCCGCGCGTCGCGCAGCGCTACCGGCTCAATGTCGGGACCATCGTCGAAGAGGCGATGATCAAGGTTCGGCTCGTGCCCTCGCGCGCAGGCGGGAAGGGTCCTACGGGGCCGGTCGGGCACGGCGGACGCGTGCTCGGCGAGGTCGAGGAATATTTCATCGAGACGCTCGCCCCGGGCGACACGTTCGTCTTCGCCGGCGAGGTCTTGCGCTACGAGGCGCTCACCGACGACGCGGCCTATGTCTCGCGCGCCGCGGCCGAAGACCCCAAAGTGCCGGCCTATGCCGGCGGCAAGTTCCCGCTGTCGACCTATCTCGCGGAGCGCGTGCGCAAGCTCCTGGCCGAACCGAAGGCCTGGGCGAAGCTCCCGGACCAGGTGCGCGAGTGGCTCGACCTGCAACGCGCGCGATCGCGCGTGCCGCAGGCGGGCGAACTCCTCGTCGAGACATTCCCGCGCGCCGACAAGCACTATCTCGTCTGCTACCCGTTCGAGGGGCGGCTCGCCCACCAGACGCTCGGCATGCTCCTGACCCGGCGGCTGGAGCGCGCCGGACTGCGGCCGCTCGGCTTCGTCGCCAACGAATATGCGCTCGCCGTGTGGGGCCTGCGCGATCTTTCGCGCGCGGTCGCCGACGGCGCGTTGTCTCTCGCCGCTCTGTTCGACGAGGACATGCTGGGGGACGATCTCGAAGCCTGGCTCGCCGAATCGGCGCTGATGAAGCGGACATTCCGGCAATGCGCGATCATCGCCGGCCTGATCGAGCGCCGCACGGCCGGCGAAGAAAAGACCCGGCGACAGATGACGGTGTCGACCGATCTTCTTTATGACGTGCTGCGTCGCCACCAACCCGATCACGTGTTGTTGCGCGCCGCCCGAGCGGAGGCCGCCGCCGGCCTGCTTGACATCCGCCGGCTCGGCTTGCTGCTCTCGCGTGTCCGAGGTCGAATCATCCACGTAGCTCTCGCTCGCGTCTCCCCGCTGGCCGTCCCGGTCATGCTGGAGATCGGCCGGGAGTCCATTGAGGGGGAGGCGTCCGATGCGCTGCTTGCGGAGGCGCAGGAGCAGTTGGTGCGCGAGGCGATGGAATGACGCCGGGGCATTCGCCGCCTCCATCCGTCGGGGCCGCCAGGTTCAAGTCCGAGCCGTAGGACCGGCCGAGGGGCGGCGCTGATGGAGGCAAGAGCGCAGCCGTCGCCCGCAGCGTCGCTCACTTGCGCATGCGAGCGGCATCTGCTTGCCGCAGAGGCGAGCGGAAGCCCGCACAAGCGCCGGGACAGCACGATCGCCATCGACGGAATCGACCTGCTCGCCGATCTGTCCGGCGCGCTCTACTGGCCGGACGAGGGATTGCTGGTCATAGCCGACCTCCATCTCGAAAAAGGCTCGGCCTATGCGGTGCACGGCCTGCTGCTGCCGCCATACGACACAGCGACGACGCTCGAACGGCTGGCCTGGGTGATCGCCTTCTACGATCCGCGCATTGTCGTCGCCCTCGGCGACAGTTTCCACGACCGGGGCGGGGCGTCGCGTCTCGGCGACGAGGACCGCGCCGCGCTCATTTCGCTGCAGCATGGGCGCGATTGGGTGTGGGTCGCGGGCAACCATGACCCCGATCCCGCCCGCGGCGTCGGCGGGGAATTCGCGCAGTCGGTCGCCTGCGGCAGGCTGCAGTTCCGCCACGAGCCGAGTGCGGAGCGGCGCAGCGGCGAAATCGCCGGGCACCTGCATCCTTCGGCGCGGGTGAGCCAGCGCGGGCGGACGCTGATACGGCGATGTTTCGCTGCGAACGAGCGCCGGCTGATCCTGCCGGCCTTCGGCGCCTATGCCGGCGGCTTGAATGTGCGCGATCGCGCCTTTCTGAAGGTGTTCCGCGCGCTCTCCTTCACCGCGCATCTGATCGGCGATCAGAGCATCTACGCGCTGCCCGCGAGCCGTTGCCTGCCCCGGTGAGCCGCCGCCCCGGCCCCACCGCCGGTCCTGCCGTCAATCCCGGCGGAATATGATCGACGCGAACCAGCCGGTCGAAAGCGCCGTCATGGCGGTGAAAATCCCGTAGAGAAGCCCGTATTCGCGGGCTGCGGTCACCACGAACCGCTCGAAGCCGACCTTGAGGATTTCGAAGGCGGAGGTGGTGCGCGTGATCAAGGCGCCGTCGGCGAACAGCATGACGTCGACCGAATAGCTGCCGACCGGCGCCTCGGCCGGCAGCAGAACCGAGGCGCGGAACAGCGTGGGCGCGAGGAAGGTCACTTCCCTCGCCGACTCCAGATAAAGCCGCCGCTCGACCTTCAGCCGCAGGAACGCCTGCCGGAAGGTGTCCTCGCGCACGACATCGGCCACGTCCGGACCGATCCGCTGGCGAAGAATCGTGTTGTCGAAGCCGATCTGCAGGCGGCGAAGCGCCTCCGGATTGGTGATCTGATCGAACGGGCGGTTGGAAAAAATGGCGAGATAGGACGGCACATTGACGAAGGTGCGCGACTCGACATTGACCCAGATGCCGGCCACCTGCTCCTTGCGCAGCGTGAGCAGGCTCTGCCGCGGGCCGGAGATGATCGCGGCGATGTCATAGCCGAACCGCCGCTCGGGCGCGGTTCCGTCCCGCTCGATCGCGCCGAACAGGACGAGTTCGGCGCCGGAGAAAACCGAATTGATCAGCACGCGCTGCGTCGACAGCGAGACGACGAGCCGCTCGTCGGCCATGGCCCTGGACACGCTCGTCGCCAGGAGCAGAAGCAGCACGGCGAAGGACACAGCGCGCCTCATCGCTCCCCCACCAAGAGACGGAACGAATACACCTCGCCGGGCGGAAGGAAGAGATTGACGGCGAACCGCAGGCCGACCGAGAAGACCAGAAGCCCGAGCAGGAGGCGCAGCCGCTCCGAGCGCATCCTCTGTCCCGACTGAGCCCCGAACTGAGCCCCGGTCACCCCGCCGACCATCAGGATCAAGGCGAGCACCGCATCGACCAGATGGTTCGTCGCCGCATGCAGCACGGTTGCACTCGCCATTGTCACGAGGGTGAGCACCATCGAGGTCCCGATCACCACATTGGTCGGGACGCGCACGAGATAGATCAGCAAAGGCACGAGGATGAAGCCGCCGCCAATGCCCATGATGGCGCCGAGAAACCCCATGAGCCCGCCGATCAACCACACCGGGATGACCGATACGTAGAGGCGCGACTGCTTGAACCGCACTTTGATCGGGAGCCCATGCAGCCAGGTGTGGCTGCCCGGGCGGCGCGCGCCGACCCGCTCGCCTTTCTGCAGACGGATGATGGCGCGGACGCTTTCCAGGATCATCGCCCCGCCGACCGAGCCGAGCAGGATCACGTAGGACAAGGCGATCACGAGATCGAGCTGGCCGATCGCGCGCAACTGGGTGAACAGCCACACGCCCGCGCCGGTGCCGATCAGCCCGCCGACGAGCAGCATGAGGGCAAGCGCGAGGTCGAGCGCGCGGCGTCGCCAATACAACAAAGCGCCCGAGAAAGACGACGCCGCGATATGGCTCGATACGGTGGCGACGGCGACCGCCGGCGATACGCCGATAAAGATCAGCAGCGGGGTCATCAGGAAGCCGCCGCCGATCCCGAACATCCCGGAAATGAAGCCGACCGCGAGGCCCATCGCGAAAACGACAAAAACATTGACCGGGAGGTCGGCGATCGGAAGGTAGATTTCCAAGGCGCGTCTTCCGCCGGCGCGCATTCGTCGACGCGCGCCGCAAAGGGGGCTGCAAAGCGAGTACCTGATGCGGCGATCGGTCGAAGCCGTACAGGCTTGAGCAACAAACTCAAGCGGATTCATCCGGATGCCCTGGCCGAAGGCGACGTCTTGCGCGCCGGCGCGTGAGCAGGAATGTCCCACGGCTTGGCCGGATGCGGGCGATCTCGCCTCGACCGGCCGGCGGCGCTCACCGCCGTGCCTACCGCTGACCCTGGTGCTCCGCGCGGGGCTTCGGCGTCGGAGAGCCGCCGCCATCATCCCATCCGCCCGGCGGGGTTTGCACCCTGATAGCTTCTTCGGGCTGCGGCTTCGCAATGAAGGCGCTGGCGGCGCGGCGGGCTGCGGCTTGCGACTGCGGATCGAGACGCGCGGCGATGTCGTCGCGCTTCGGGCTTGCGTCCTTGTCGCCTTTCGCGGCGGCGATCGAAAACCACTTGAGGGCTTCGACGAAATCGCGCTCGGTTCCGACGCCGCGGGCATGGAGGATGGCGAGGTTATACTGGCTGTCCACCACGCCGTGTTCCGCGGCTTTTCGGAACCACTCGACGGCCGCCGCGTGATCGGGTTTCCCCTCGACCCCCTCGGCGCAAAGGACCGCGACATTGTGCATGGCGGTGGCGTTTCCCTGGGCGGCTGCGGCGAGATAAAGCCTTCGCGCCTCCGCCAGGTCCTTTCTGACGCCGGTCCCCTTCTCGTACAGGCTGCCCAGCCGAAACTGGGCGAGCGCAAGTCCGCCTTCCGCCGCGCGGGCGAACCAGGTCGCGGCCGCGGCGACGTCGATCGTCACGCCTCGCCCCTCGGCATAACGCAATCCGATTTCATAGGCGGCGGCCGGGTTGCGCTCGGCGATCCCTGCGAGCAGCGGCTTGGTCGCGATCGTCGGCGGAAGCGGCTCGGCTGGCCAGGGTCGGTTCGGGTCGGGCGCCGGCGTGGTCGGGGGCTGCGCGGCGGGTTTCGCGCTGTTTCGCTGGGTTCCGACCGAGCCGGTGGCTTCCTCACCAGCGGCGTGCGGCGGGTTGCTCTCGGACAGCGGTGCAGGCTGCTGGGATGCCGACGCCGGGTCGGACGACGCGAGCGTGGTTGCGAGCTTGGTCTCCCGATCCGGCTCAACGGAGCGGGGGTCCGGAGCCTGCGCCACGGCCGCAAGCGAATCGGGTGGGGTGGCGGGCGTCGACGCGGTCTCGGTCGAAGCCGGCGGTAACGCGATCGGAGCGATAGCCTGGGCGAGCGCGGGCGGCCGCAAACGGTCGGCCAACCGTTCGCGACCCGTGCCGAGGAGATCGGCGGACGAAAGGGCAATCCCCGCCGCGCCGAGGCCGACCAGGATCAGGCTCGTCGAGACGAACATCGACTTGACGCGATCGGCGAGCTGGCTGCTCACCGCTCCGGGGCCTGCCTCATCCAAGGCTTCTGCAACGATGGCGGGCGGGTTTTGCTGTTCGCTCGCGGCCTGGGCCGCGCGGCGGGCGGCGACGATGAAGTTCGGCCGGACCGATGCCAGGCCCGGGCGATCGGACAATGTCGCGTCGCGCGCCGGAGTTTTTACTGCGGCCTTGCGACCGGTTGAGCCGCGTCCGCCGCGGCTGCGGGGCGGTCCGGACCCAGGCTCGATCGGCGCATCGGGAGGAACGCTCGTCTCCGCGCTGATGGAAGGAAGGGGCGCGGTTCCGGTCGTGCCCTCGGCCGTCGGCGCGACGCTGAGCGGCGATGCCCCCGCCCCCGCGGTCACCCGCTCCGTCTGCGCTGGCGTGGGCGCCGGTGTGCGCTGCTGTAGTTCTTCCCGCAGGTCGGGCGCGCCCGCCGCCGGACTAGCCTGCGTGGGACCAACGGAGCCGACGGTCGTTTCGCCGGAACCCTGCGCGCGGAAATCGTCTGCGGAGCGGGCCTGTTCAACGCCGTCGGACTCGATCGGCGGCAGCTCGCGCCCGATCCCGGCGATATCGTCGCGTTTACGCGGGTATTCTTCCAGCCGCTCGAGCTTTTCGGCTAGGCTTCGGATGCGGTCTTCGATCGGCGCAAGCGGCGGCCATTGCCCGCCCGGCCTGTTCATCTGCTCGATCAGGTCGGCGAGATGGCTGAGGCGCTGCTCGATCGGGCCGAACGACGCGTGGTCGGTGGACGGTTGCAGGCGGTCGATCTTTTCTCCGAGCTGACTGATATGCCGCTTGATCGGCTCGATCGCCGCCTCGCCGTCCGCCAGCAGGTCGAATCGGTCGAGCTTCTGCGCCAGCGCCTCGATCAGCGGATCGACCGGCGGCGCAACGGAGTGAGCCGGCCGCGCGCCATGCGCCAGCGTTGCGGCAAGTCCGCTGACCTGCTTCTCCAGGGCGAGCAAAATAGCTCGATCCTGCGAGGCCGCCGCGGAATCTTGCGGGGCAGGCGTCGTCGACTGTTCGATCTTTTCCGCGAGCGCGCGGACTTCCTTGAGGAGCGCCGCAAGCGCATCGCCTGAGGCGATCTGGTTCACGATGCTGCGCAGCGCATCGATGGCGTTGTCGAGCTGGCGAAAGATCAACGGATCGGGGCCAAGATCGCCGATCTGATCGATCTTGCGCGACAGGGTCTGGACGGCCTGGGCGAGTTCCCCCGGCGCGAGCCATGTCACGGCTTCGCGGAGATCGGCAAGCCCCCGTTCGATCGCGGCGACAGCGGGAGCGTCGGCGGCAACGCGCTGGTCCACATTGACGCGCGCGCCGAGCGCCCGCACCTCGTCCGCGAGCGACCGGAAGGCGCTGCGCGAGACGAGATTCTCGATGGTCTGCGCGATACTCCCGAGCTGGTCGCGCAGCTCGGCGACCAGCTCGTCGGCCCGACAGGGCGAGCGCAGGATTTCGAGCTGCGTGGTGAGAAATTTCAGCTGCCGTTCCAGGCCGGTCAGGTCGGGCGCGCCTGGAGCCGGGGCGGAGGGGCGCACGCCGGTCGAGCCGTCGGGCAGGTTCGCGAGTTGGCGGGTCACTTCGTCCAAGCAGCGGCACAGGGCGGCGAGGTCGCGATCGGGCTGGGCGAACCGGCCCGCGGTCGCGCGCGCCGGCAAGCCATCCACGGATTCGGCTGGGCCCGGCGTGCCGTCCGGCGCGACGTCTTGGTCGGGGCGGCTTGGATAAAGGCCGCCCGGCTCGCCCGCAAGGACGTCGGGAACGACGGAACGAAGCCAGTTTCGGAATCCGGCTCCGCTGAGGCGGGCGGCAGGGGCGGTGTCCCGCACCTCGCGGGCCCCCCCATGTACATGCGCGCGCGCCCCGCTCATCTCGCCTTCCTGGCACGGAGTGGACTGCCGAACCGGAGCCCACCGACCATTGCGCCCGACGATCAATGCCGCGCGCCGATGATTCGAGGCAAGACCCCCCGGCCCGCTCCGACTTTCGGCGAAGCACGGTAAAGAAGCGGTTAAGTTTCGCCTATGTTCGCCCTTTACCCGTCCGGTGTTGCCTGTGGGCGCGTTGTCCGCGGCGGCGACCTCGCCTCACAGCTTTTGCCGGACCGACTTGGCGTCGCCCCGCGGGGGTGTCGTGTGACCGTGCGGGACGGGAGGCGGGTTGCCCGACGGGTCGGATCGTCAGCCGGATCATTCTTTGCCGGCAGCGCGCGCGCGTTCCGCAAGGTCCTTCAGGACGGAGCGCAAGCCGGGAGCGTCCGTGACCCGGTAGGGAAAGGCAAGCCGCAGGGTCGCGTCGCCGAGTGCGAGGTCGAGCCCTTCCGGATCGAGGCATGTCACGCGCCACTCTCCGTTCGGGGCGCCGAGCAGCCTGGTCGCGTAGAGCGCGACCGCATCGGCGTGATCGGCGTTCATGTGCTCGACCGCGCTCTCCTCGGCGGCGATGAGTTCGTCTGCGCCGGCGAGCGGAGCAAGAATATCATGGGCGGAGAGATCGGCGGCGCGCGCGAAGCCGCCATTGAGATGCGCCGAGACGACCGTCATGCGCCAGAACGAGAAGTCGGCAAAGCCCGCATAGAGCTCGGATTTCGGGTGACGGGCGAGAAACCGCCGCGGCAGGCGCGGATCATCGTCGCGGCGGACGAACTCGCCGAGCACGGTGAGCCGCGGATGGGCGAGCGGGTCGCCCTTGCCGCTCGCGGCGAGCAGAACGGAGGCGCGGCCGTCGCGTTCCAGATTGGCCGTGTGGGTGGAT
>DASUPI010000178.1:0-2736 GCA_036281135.1 Rhodoplanes sp.
CGCGATGATCGTGATCACGCACTATCAGCGCCTCCTCGAACATATCGTGCCCGACGTGGTGCATGTCCTGTCGCGCGGCCGCATCGTGCGCACCGGCGGCAAGGAGCTCGCGCTCGAGCTCGAAGCACGCGGCTACGCCGACTACCAGGAAGAGGCGGCGTGAAGGATGACGACCGAGCCGGACAACATCGTACTTCAGCATTTACGCGCGATCCGCACGCAACTCGATACGCTGAATGATCGTGTGCTCGAGCTCACGCAGCGCGTTGGCAATTTAGAGGTTCAGGTTGCGAGCATTTCGGTCCGCATCGATCGCATCGATGCGCGGCTTGACCGCGTGGAGCGCCGTCTCGGGCTGATCGAAGTATGATCGAGAGCGAGGCGCTGTCTTCATTGCGGGTATCGAGGAACTAACAGGCCCATGGCGCAGGTGAGCTTGCTGAGAACCGAAGCGGAGCAGCGGATCGCCGCCGAGTGGGCGAGCGCGAAAGCGCGCCTTCCTGGGCCGGCGGGCCTGCGCGAAGCAGCGTTCCGCCGTTTCGAGGCGAACGGTCTCCCGCATCGCCGGATCGAGGAATGGAAATACACCGACCTGCGCACGCTCATGCGCGAGGCGAAGCCGCTTGCCCAGTCGCCCGATCGCGCCGCAAGGGAGCGTGCCCGCAATGCCGGCGGCCTGCTGACGGACATCGAGGCGCGACGCCTCGTGTTCGTGAATGGCGCGTTTGCCCCGGACCTGTCCGACCTTGCCGCGATCGAGCCCGGCCTGAAGATTTCATCGCTCGGCGACGCGCTTTCCCGCGGCGATGCCGACGTGTCCGTCCGGCTCGGCGCGGCAAGCGCGGCCGACAACGACGTCGGCTATGCGCTCAATACCGCCTTCATGGCCGACGGAGCGGTGATCGACGTCGCGCCGGGCGCAACCATCGCGCGGCCGATCCATCTCGTCTTCGCCTTCGTGGGAGATCCGGCGGCGGTGTTCGTCCGCTCACTCGTGACAGTCGGCGCGGGGGCGACCCTGACGCTGATCGAGAGCCACGAAGGTCCCGACAACGCCGACTACCAGGTTAACACCGCGATCGACCTCATCGTCGGCGATGCCGCGAAGGTGGAGCGGGTCATGGTCGGGACGCAGGGGCGCCGCGCCCTCCACGTCGCGACGCTCACCGCGGCGCTCGGCCGCGCCGTCGACTTTCGCGATTTCGCATTCACGACCGGTGGGGCGGTGGTGCGCAACCAGCTCTTCGTTCGTTGCAACGGTGCGGACACCGCGCTCGGCCTCTCCGGGGCGACCCTGCTGGCCGCCCGCCAGCATGCCGATACGACCATGGTGGTCGATCACGCGGTCGGCGGCTGCCGCAGCCGGGAAGTCATCAAATCGGTGCTCGACGGCCAGAGCCGCAGCGTGTTCCAGGGCAAGATCATCGTGCGCCCCGACGCGCAGAAGACCGACGCGCGCATGCTGTCGAATGCGCTGATGCTGTCGCCGGACGCCGAGGCCGACAACAAGCCGGAGCTCGAGATCTTTGCCGACGACGTGCAATGCGGCCACGGCGCGACCGCGGGCTCGATCGACGAGGACCTGAAGTTCTATCTCATGGCGCGCGGCATCCCCGCGGCGCAGGCGGAGGCTTTGCTCATCCAGTCGTTTGTCGGCGAGGCGATCGATTTGGTCACGCATGAGGGCGTGCGGGAAGCGCTGAGCGCGGCGGTGCTGCGCTGGCTGCAGGCGAGGGGGGTGTAGATGATGCACGCCAGCGCGAACTCGCTAATGCACCCGGCAGTGACGAATGGCGCCTATGACGTGGACCGCATTCGCGAGGACTTTCCCGCGCTGTCGCTGCGCGTCCACGGCAAGCCGCTCGTCTATCTCGACAACGCCGCCTCGGCGCAAAAGCCGCGCGCCATGCTCGACCGCGTCGAGCGCGCCTATACGACGGAATACGCCAACGTCCATCGCGGGCTGCACTACCTCGCCAACGCTGCGACCGAGGCCTATGAAGGCGCGCGCGAGACGGTGCGCGCCTTCCTCAACGCCGGGCGCCCGGAGGAGATCATCTTCACGCGCAACGCGACCGAGGCGATCAATCTCGTCGCCTACACGTTCGGGCGCGAGCGCATCAAGGCCGGTGACGAGATCGTGCTCTCGATCATGGAGCACCACTCCAACATCGTGCCATGGCATTTCCTGCGCGAGCGGCAGGGCGCGGTGATCAAGTGGGCGCCGATCGACGACGAGGGCAATTTCCTCCTCGACGAGTTCGAGAAGCTCCTGACCGACCGCACCCGGATGGTGGCGATCACCCAGATGTCGAACGGGCTGGGCACCATCGTGCCGGTCAAGGACGTGGTGCGGATCGCGCATGCGCGCGGCATTCCGGTGCTGGTCGACGGGGCGCAGGGCGCGGTGCATCTCGATATCGACGTGCAGAACATCGACTGCGACTTCTATGTCTGCACCGGCCACAAGCTCTATGGCCCGACCGGCATCGGCGTCCTGTACGGCAAATACGCGCATCTCGCGGCGATGCCGCCGTTCAACGGCGGCGGCGAAATGATCCGCGACGTGTTCGAGGACCGGGTGACCTACGGCGATCCGCCCCACCGGTTCGAGGCGGGCACGCCGGCGATCGTGCAGGCGATCGGGCTTGCCGCCGCGCTCGACTACATCAACTCGATCGGCAAGACGCGCATTCGCGCGCACGAGCAATCGGTCCTGTCCTATGCGCATGACCG
>DASUPI010000179.1:0-2177 GCA_036281135.1 Rhodoplanes sp.
CGCCGTACGTGTTTGGACAGTTTCGAATAAATCAGTTTCCAATTTGATTACGAATTGGGCGAATGCACGATCGTAAGTCGACGCATCCGAACCGTCCCGCCGCGCGGCGCGCGATTCCAGCGCGACTCGCGCGCTTGCGGCTGGATCGTTGGAGCGGTCGGCGACGGATCGACCGCTCGAACGACGTTCCGGCGCTCGCCCGCGCTCAATAGACGCCCGGAATGACGCGGTAGGTCCGCTGCATGTAAGCGCGATATTCATCGCCGAAGCTCTCCATCATCATCCGTTCTTCGCGGGCGATCCGGCCGAAAAACAACGCGCCGAATCCGAGATGCCGGAAAACCCCTCGAACCAGTTGGGTAGCAGCAGCGCCTGCGCAACCGCCCACAGCCAGAACGCCGTGTACATCGGATGCCGCACATGGCGGTAGACGCCCTCGGTGATGAGCCGATGATCCTGGCGCAGTTCGAGGCTGATGGACCAGTTGCGCCCGAGCGCCTTGTGGGTGAGGCGAAACATCGCGAGCGCGGCGATCGCAAAAACGAGCCCGAGCCAAGCAAGCGCAGGTTGAAAGGCGTAATCGGCGAAGACGGGAAACCCGGTTGCGACATAGATGAAAGGCACGATGCCGAGCCCGGTGAGCGAGATCGTAAGCAAAATGGTTTCGAGTCGTCGGCGTGCGCTGCGCGTAACAGGCGTGCGGCGCGAGCGCCGCGCATAGCGGAAACGGATGAGCAGCGTCCGCGCCGACAGCAGGAAATCGTGAACATCGTTAACTCAACTCGCGCAATGCATCGGGACAACGCATTCGCGGTCAATTGACAAAGTAACGGCGCGCTGCAGGTCCGCGAGCGCGCCGAAACTGTTGGCTCATTGTCAATCGCGCCGGCGGTCCGGGAGAGACTTCCGTCTTACTGGTTCACCATGATCCGGACCGTCTTCCGTCCGCCGTTGAGAGCATAGAGCTGCTTGACCCAATCTTCCGGATACAGAAGGTGCGAGCCCGGCACTTTCATGCCCATGAACTTGGCGATGTCCGAAATGAACATGACGCAGTTGTACGTGGCTGCGTTCCACAGCGGCGAGTTCGCCTGCTTCTGTTTGATATAGGCGAAGACGACCCTGGCCTCGGGCTCGGTCAGATAGATCCGATAGCTCGCGAGCAAGTACTCTTCATCGAGATCGCCGTAGCTCGCGCCCGTTTCGGCCGGCACCGGCACGACATGCCCGACGATGTAAGGGACGATGCTGTCGGTCGCCGGATGGAGGCCTGCGACCTCGACCTTGCGATCGCTCGTGCGTCCGAACCAAATGAAGGCGTGGCCGTAGCTGGCGGCCGTTCGGGCGCGGAAATCGACGTAATAGGGCAGGCGGGATTTCTGGCCGGCACTAGGCGCCGTCTGCTGTGACTCGTCAGCCGATGACGTGGCTGCGACGCCCGGGTTCGCACTGGCGACAGCGACCGGCTTCACATCACGCGCAAATGCGGCCGGTGCGATCAGGCCGGTCGCGGCCAGACAGAAACCGACGGCGAATCCCACTTTTCGCGCATAATCCTGCACCGCTACCTCCCAAGTCTCGACTCGGTTCAGCACAGCCGGGGCGGGACAATTCAGGCTGGCGGAAAAAACCCCCTCTCGGAGGCGCCGATGACAAGCATCGGATCGCCTCGCGAGAAGGAACGGGTGGGCGCATAAGCGCCCCTCCGCAAGGTCGCTAGTGTCAGTACCTCGCGACGACCGGTCCCTTGCCAAAGGGAGCCTTACCAATCGGAGCCTTGCCAACCGGGGCGACCGGCGGCGGCGGCTCTTTGCGCGGCATATCGGCGGCGACAGCGGCACCCACCATGGCGAGAGACGCAGTAGCGGCTAGAAGAATCTTCAACATGGGACCCCCCTAAAGAGTGTGGACACCATCTGTCCAGAAACCTGACGCGGCAACTTCCAGGTATCGACAGCTTTGGCCGACGGATGCTTATTTTGCAATGGAAACTACATGGAATCGCGGTTACCGGGGCTGCTTTTCGCGGACCCGTTGCACAAACAGCACGGTCGGTTACTGCACGCCGTACGTGTTTGGACAGTTTCGAATAAATCAGTTTCCAATTTGATTACGAATTGGGCGAATGCACGATCGTAAGTCGACGCATCCGAACCGTCCCGCCGCGCGGCGCGCGA
>DASUPI010000180.1:0-4968 GCA_036281135.1 Rhodoplanes sp.
GCCGATCCGGCGCATCAGCCAGCCGGCAAAACCGGCGCTGCGATCGAGGTCGAGCCGCTGCAGCATGCGCAGCACCCAAAGACTGATCATGCCGAACACACTCACGGAAAGTTCGCGCCGTGACCGCGGACGATCGCGGCCCTGCGGTTGGGACTCATAGCGCCACGCGTTCGGATTGACCCGGTCGCCCGGAGCGCAACGGGTGGAGCAAACGGGAGACCTGCCGCTTGCGGCGAAGCGGCGGGCGGCGCGCTGAACGGTGCGTCACGGGCTCTGCTCGGCCTCGGCGAAAGCATCATCGAGCAGGCGCTTGCAGGCGTCGAGCGTTTCGAGCACCGACTGCAAGCGATCGCGGTCGACCGGCAAGAGCTCGCCGGCACGTTCCGGCTCCGCGAGCCGCTGCTCCGGCTGCTCGTTGCGGTCCGCAGCCGTTTGCGGCGACTCCATCGCGCCGTTTCCCGCGACGCTCGCGTCCTCCGCGGCCTCCGTCAATGATGGCTCGCGCCGTTGCGGCGCTTCGGCAACCTCGTTGCTCGCAAACTCTTCGCCGGCTCGGTCGGCCGGGCGCGGCGCGACCGGTTCGTCCTCTATTCCCGCATCCTCGCGCTCGTCCGCCTCGACCTCGGGCAGACGCTCCGGCTGCGGCGCGCCTTCCTGCCACACCGTCTGCACGAAACGCGGCCCCTGCTCGCGCAGGATCCGCTGCACGCCGCGGATCGTGTAGCCCTGCCCGTATAGCAGGTGGCGGATGCCGCGGAGGAGTTCGACGTCGTCCGGCCGGTAATAGCGCCGGCCGCCGCCGCGCTTCATCGGCCGAATCTGCGGAAACCGGCTCTCCCAGAACCGCAACACGTGTTGCGGCAGGTCGAGCTCGGCAGCGACTTCGCTGATCGTGCGGAACGCGTCGGGCGCCTTGTTCACAGCCGCCTCTTGCCTCGAAATCGGAGCGGGCGACTATTCGCTGGCGCTCGCGGGTGGCGAATTGATGCGCTGCTTGAGAATGGCCGACGGCTTGAACACCATCACACGCCGCGGCGAGATCTGCACCTCTTTGCCGGTCTTCGGATTGCGGCCGATCCGCTGGCCCTTCTTGCGGACCACGAACGATCCGAAAGAGGAGAGCTTGACGGTTTCCCCGCGCTCCAGACAGTCGGTGATCTCTTTCAGGACGAGTTCAACCAGAGCGGCCGACTCCGTCCGCGACAATCCGACCTTGTGATAAACGGCCTCACAAAGGTCCGCCCGCGTGACTGTCTTTGCGCTCATCGCCCCGGCCCCAAAACCCACCTCAGTATCTCTTATTTTTCAAAGATATGAGCTTGATTTTCCGCGGTCAACCGCTTGCAGCGATGTTTGCCGGTTTAAACGCAGGTTGTAGCGTCACCAGCGCACCAGCGCCGCGCCCCAGGTGAACCCGCCGCCAACGGCCTGCAGCAGAACGAGATCGCCCCTCTTGATGCGGCCGTCGCCGATCGCGACGTCGAGCGCGAGCGGGATCGACGCGGCCGAGGTATTGCCATGCCGATCGACCGTCGAGATGATTTTTTCCGGCGCAATGCCGAGCCGGTGAGCGGACCCGTCGATGATTCGCTTGTTGGCCTGGTGCGGAACGAACCAGTCGACATCGGCCGCGGAGTAGCCGGTCTCGCGAAACACCGTCTCGACCGCATCGGTGGTGCCGGCGACAGCGTGACGGAACACGTCGCGGCCCTCCATGCGCAGGCACCCGGCCGTGCCGGTCGAGGACGGGCCGCCGTCGACATAGAGCTTGTCCTTGTAGCGGCCGTCGGAGCGCAGCCGGGTCGCCAGCACCCCGCGACCGGTGCGCAGGTCGCCGGGCTGCTCTTCGGCCACCAGCACGACCGCGCCGGCCCCGTCGCCGAACAGCACGCAGGTGGTGCGTTCCTTCCAATCGAGGATGCGCGAAAACGTTTCCGCTCCGATCACGAGGGCGCGCTGGAAGGCGCCTGTCTTGAGAAAGCTGTCCGCCGTGGCGAGCGCAAAAACGAAGCCCGAGCAGACGGCCTGGACATCGAAGGCGACGCCTTTGGTGATGCCGAGCCCGGCCTGCACCGAGACGGCGCTGGCGGGGAACGTATTGTCGGGGGTTGCGGTTCCGAGCACGATCAGGTCGATCGACAAGGGGTCGATGGCTGCGGCGGCGAGCGCTGCGCGCGCGGCGTTCAGCGCGAGATCGGAGGTGAGTTCGCCCGGCGCGGCGATGCGGCGCTCGCGGATGCCGGTGCGCTGCACGATCCACTCGTCGGACGTGTCGACCATCTGCACGAGCTCGGCATTGGTCAATACGCGACTGGGGAGATAGCTGCCGCAGCCGACGACGACGGAGCGCATTGTCACGAGGCCACCCCTTGAATCGACGGGGAGGACGTGAACAATGTCGGCGGTCCGATCGTCTGGCTGATCTTGGCGAGCACGTCGTAATGCGCCATGTCGTAGCCGAGATCGATCGCCGCTGCGAATCCCTCCGCATCGGTGCCGCCGTGGCTCTTGATCACCACGCCGTTGAGCCCGAGAAACACGCCGCCATTGACCTTGCGCGGGTCCATCTTGTCCTTGAGCGTTCTGAAGGCTTGGCGCGCGAAAAGATAGCCGATCCTCGCAGCGAGGGTCCGGCTCATCGCGCTCCGGAGATAGGCGGCGATTTGTTTAGCTGTCCCCTCCGCCGTCTTCAAGGCGATGTTTCCCGCATATCCTTCCGTCACCACCACGTCGACGGCGCCCTTGCCGATATCGTCGCCTTCGACGAAGCCGCGGTAATCCATGTGATCGCAGGCCAGCTCGCGCAGGATGCGGTTCGCATCGCGGATCTCTTCGAGACCCTTGATCTCCTCGACGCCGATATTGAGCAGGCCCACCGTCGGACGGTCGAGATCGAACACGACGCGCGCCATAGCGCTGCCCATGATCGCCAACTCGACGAGGTGCTGCGCGTCGGCCCCGATCGTAGCCCCGACATCGAGCACGATCGACTCGCCCCTGAGCGTCGGCCACAGCGCCGCGATGGCGGGGCGGCCGATTCCCGCCATGGTCCGCAAGTGGAACTTGGCCATCGCCATCAGCGCGCCGGTGTTCCCGGCGGAGACCGCGACGCCCGCATGTCCCTTCTTGACCGCGTCGATCGCGAGCCACATCGAGGAGCGCCACCGGCCGTGGCGCAACGCCTGGCTCGGCTTGTCGTCCATCTTGACGGCGACATCCGTGTGGACGATGCGCGCGACATCGCGCAGCGTCGGCCGCATCGCCAGCAGCGGCTCGAGCACAGCCTGATCGCCGAAAAAGACCATCTCCGCGTCCGGATGGCGCGCGAGCGACAGCTCGGCCCCCGCGACGACCACGGAAGCCCCGTGATCGCCGCCCATTGCATCCAGCGCGATAGCGACCTTACTCGACATGGAATGACCTGGAGGCGGACCCGGACCCCGGCTGCGGTGATCGGCCGGCGACGGCCGGGCCCTCGAAGGCGTGCGACAATAGCGTGTTCGCCGACGATGACAATGCGTTAAGTAGCCGACGCCCCGGCCGCATCCGCCGTCATCGCCCGCCGTCCTCGCGCCTCCTCTTCAAGGTGGCGAGCGCGGCGAACGGGCCGTCCTGCGTAGCCGCCGCCGGCGGCGGCGCGAACACCGCGCCCGGTTTGCGCGGATAGGGGTCGATGCCGAGCAGCAGAAACTCGGTTGCGAGCGCCCCGAGATCGACGCAGCCGTCGTGCAGCGGTTCGGGAGGCTCGCTTTCCGGGTCGCCGCGCGCGATGTTGGGCAAGTCGTTGTCGTCGGCCGGCGCGAAGACGAGATCGACCGATTCGGCGATCTGGCTTTCGATCGGCTCGAGAGTGACGACGCATGTCTGGCCGACCGTCGCCGACACCTCGCCGACCACCCGCAGCCCGCGCCCGCGGCGCGTGACCGTGAAATCCGCTTGCAGGCGAGGCAATGCCAGAACGCCGGCGATGCGCGCGATCCGGTCCCGCAAACTCTGGTCGGCGCAAAAATGCAGGCCGACCCCTGCTTCGGGAACCTCCTCGACTCGCACTGGCACGCTCCAGGGGCGATCCGGCTCCATCTCTGGCCTCCTTCGTTCGCGCGGCGCTCCCGGGTTTTCGCCCCCCTTGCCGTCGCGCCCGCGGACATATGGGGGTCCGGCCGGATGCCCGCCACGATCACGCCATAGAGCGCAGCAATGGTGCAAAGTCGTTAATGCCCTTGGGACAAAGTGGCTTAGCAGGACGGCGGGCCGCGCAGGTGACGTCCCACAGGAGAGTACGTAACCGATTCGCAGGAGACAAGCGTTCCGCCCGTTTCAGATCGGCATCGGCCGGGCATGGAGCCGGAACGGACGTATCGGCGAAGTCAGGGGGAGACCGAGATTGCGCCGCAGAGATGATCAGCATTCTCTTCGCCGGCCGCGCGCCGCGGCGGTCGTGCTGCTGCTCGGTTTTTTGCTGAGCGGCTGCATCAGCCAGACCTATCAGCGCGGCTACCTGTTGCCCGAGGGCGCGCTCGAGCAGATCCAGCTCGGCGCCTCGCAGGAGCAGGTGCTCATCATTCTCGGCACGCCCTCGACGGTGGCGACCGTGAGCGGCGAAGTGTTCTATTACATCTCGCAGAAGGCGCAGCAGACCTCGTTCCTGCCCCAGCGGGAGGTCGACCGGCGCGTGATCGCGGTGTATTTCGACAAGGGCCGCAAGGTCGAGCGGCTGGCCAATTACGGCATCAAGGAAGGCCGCGTGTTCGATTTCGTCAGCCGCACCACGCCGACCGGCGGCCAGGAGCTCAACTACGTTCAGTACATTTTGAAGGCGCTGACCATCTAGCAGCCTGTCGGACTTGACGGGTTGTTTGGGCATGTATCATCGGGCGTTTTGATTCTCCAGCTTCCCGGGGTGTCGCTCGATGAGCAATTTTCGTTCGATTGACCGTGAGACGGGATTTCTTTTTCCGCCTTCGATCG
>DASUPI010000181.1:0-5495 GCA_036281135.1 Rhodoplanes sp.
CCCGCATCAACGCCCGGCCGAAACCGCCGGGCCAAATCCCCTCGCCGGCGCTATCATGATCAGTATCAGGACGGTCTGACCGCCTCGCCGCAGAATGGCTCCGACGCTCGAAACCGAAATCCAGTCCGACAGGCTGCTAGAGCGAATTCCCGTCCGGTTGAATTGGAAATTCGCTCTCGTTGTTATTGCGTGGTCGCATTTTCTACGGCGAACCGGCTCCCACTTCGCCGGAAAATGCTCTAAGGCTGCGGCCCGTCATAGCTCTCGATCGCGATCAGATCGAACTCGGCCCGGCCTTTGCGCAGGGCGGCGGCGGCCTGGTATTCGGGCGAGTGATAGCAGGCGACCGCCGACGCGTAGTCGGGAAACTCGATCACGACCGTGCGCGAGCGGCTCGCGCCTTCCAGCACCTCGAACTGGCCGCCGCGCACGAGGAACCTGCCGCCGTATTTGCGGAACGCCTCCATGTCGGCGCCGACATAGGCCTTGTAGCCTTCCGGCTCGGTGACATCGACATGCGCGACCCAGTAGCCCTTGGCCATGCGTCCCTGCCCTTTCTGGAAGCGCCCCGCCTTTGCCGTGACGATCACGGCTGCGGTCCGTCATAGCCTTCGGCGATGACGAGATCGGAGTCGCAGCCGCGTTTGAGGAACTGCGAGGCGGCCTGATATTCCGGCGAGTTGAAGCAGTCGAGGGCAGCCTGGTAGCTCGAAAACTCGAGAACCACATTATGCGGCCGCGCCGTGCCGAACGCGTTCTCGGCGCGCCCGCCGCGCACGATGAAACGCCCGCCGAACTTGGCGAAGGCCGCAGCGTTGCGTTTGCGGTACTCGGCGTAGTCGGCCTGATTGTTCACCGTGACACGCGCGAGCCAGTAACCCTTCGCAGTCATCTCGTTCCCCCTCATTCGCCGGTCGCGGCGGCGATGTCGGCGATGATCGCTTCGGCGGCGGCGCGCGGGTCGGCGGCTTCGATGATCGGCCGCCCGACGACGAGATAATCGGCGCCGGCGGCGATGGCCTCGCGCGGCGTCTTGATCCGCTTCTGGTCGCCGCTGTCGGCACCGGCGGGACGAATCCCCGGCGTCACCAGCACCATGTGGTGGCCGAGCATCGACCGAAGCAAGCCCACCTCCTCGCCCGAGCAGACGAGTCCGTCGATCCCGATATCGCGCGCCTGCGCCGCGCGCTCGGCGACCAGCTCGCTCACCATGAAGTCATAGCCGGCCGCCGCGAGATCGGCATCGTCATAGGACGTGAGCACGGTCACCGCGAGGAGACGCAGATTGGAGTTGCTGCGCCCGTCGACCGCCGCCTTCATGGTTTGCGGATAGCCGTGCACCGTGAGGAAGGTCGCGCCCAGGCGCGCGACGCTCTCGACGCCTTTCGCGACCGTGTGCCCGATATCGTGCAGCTTGAGATCGAGGAAGACCTGCCGGCCGTTCCAGATGAGCTTTTCGGCGAGCGCGAGCCCGCCGGAGAAGGCGAGCTGATAGCCGATCTTGTAGAAGGTCACCGTGTCGCCCAGGCGGGCGACCAATGCCTCCGCCGCCTCCGCCGAGGCGAGATCGAGAGCAAGGATCAAACGGTCGCGCGGATTTTCCATTCGCAGCCCCCGCCGTTCACGCCGGTCGCCGGCCCTCACCGAGACGCTGGAGAAGAACGCGCTGGGCGTCAATCCTTGCGGTAGACCCAGACGCGCGCGGGCGGCAGGTTCAGCCAGATGCGCTCGGAGGCTTCGACGCGGACATTCACGAGCGAGCGCGGGATGGGCGGCACCACGGCATAGGTGAACTGCACGAAGGGCGCGCCCGGCCACAGGAGGGCGAAGGCCTCGGTAAGGAGCCTCAGCCGCGTTCGCAGCGGCTTGGTCACCAGCGGCAAACCCGACACCACGGCGGCGACCGGACCGTGGATCACGCTGCCGAGCAGCCGGCGGACGCGATAGGCGTCTGCCTGAACGACCGTGGCCTTCGGGTAGCGTGCGCGCAACAGGCTGCAGAAATTGGGATTGAACTCGACCAGGACGAGGCGGCGCTCGTCCACCCCGTGTTCGACCAGCGCCCCGGTGATCGGGCCGGTGCCGGGCCCGAGTTCGACGACGGGCCCCTCTACGTCCGGATCGACGAAGCTCGCCATCGTGCGCGCGAGCAGCTTGCTCGATGGCATCACCGCGCCCGTCGACAGCGGCTTCTCGAACCACGAACGGATGAACCTAACATCATCGTCGATGCGTTGGTTCTTCTGTCGCGCGACACTCAAATCGGACTGAAATGTCATCTCGGGGGCGATTGCAACGACTGTGACAAAAATCCGTCACGGAAGCGTCACGGGGTATAGCGCTGTCGCCTCCCGGTCAATACTACTCAGGCAGAGCCTGCTCTGTTCCCAAAAAACTCCTTGACCCGACCGAAGAAGCCCGCGGACTCCGGATGGGTTTCCTTCGAGCACAATTTCTCGAATTCCACCAATAGCTCGCGCTGACGCTTGGTGAGCTTCTGCGGGGTCTCGACGACGACCTGCACATACATGTCGCCCATCTGCTTGGAGCGGAGCACGGGCATGCCTTTCGCGCTCAGGCGGAATCTTCGGCCGGACTGAGCGCCTTCCGGCACCTTCACGCGCGTCTTGCCGCCGTCGATGGTCGGCACCTCGAATTCGCCGCCGAGCGTGGCGATCACCATCGAGATCGGGGCGCGGCAATGCAGGTCGGCCCCGTCGCGCTGAAAGAAATCATGCGTGGCGATCGAGAGGAAAATGTAGAGATCGCCCGCCGGACCGCCGCGCACGCCGGCTTCTCCTTCGCCCGCGAGCCGAATGCGCGTGCCGTCCTCGACGCCGGGCGGGATGTTGACCGACAGCGTGCGCTCGCGCGTGACGCGGCCTGCGCCTGCGCAGGCGGGGCACGGATCCTCGATCACCTGACCGCGGCCCTGGCAGGTCAGGCAGGTGCGTTCGAGCGTGAAAAACCCTTGCGCATGCCGCACCTTGCCGTAGCCGCCGCAGGTCGGACAGGTTTTCGGCTTGGTGCCGGACTTCGCTCCGGTCCCCGAGCAGATTTCGCAGGTCACCGAGGTCGGGATGCGCACCTGGGCGGACTTGCCGTAATAGGACTCCTCCAGGCTGATCTCCATGTTGTAGCGGAGATCGGCGCCGCGCTCGCGGCCGCTGCCCCGCGCGGTGCGCCGGCCCATGCCGAAGAAGTCATCGAAAATATCGGCGAATGTCGAGGCGAAGTCCGCCCCGAAGCCGGGCCCGCCGCCGCCCATGCCGTGCTCGAACGCGGCGTGGCCGAAGCGGTCATAGGCTGCGCGCTTGTCCGGGTCCTTCAGGACCTCGTAGGCCTCGTTGACTTCCTTGAAGCGATGCTCGCAGTGCTTATCCCCCGGATTGCGGTCCGGATGATGCTTCATGGCGAGCTTGCGGTAGGCGGCCTTGAGATCGGAATCGCTCGCGCCGCGCTGGACGCCGAGAGTGTCGTAATAATCGCGCTTGGGCATCCGTCAGAACCGCCCCGAAAACAAAGCCTCGTCCCGACGAGCGCGCAGCGCGTATCGAAGGACGAGGCTATGCCTGCCACCCGACTTCCCGCCCTCATCCATCGAGACGGCCTTCGGCCTCCTCAAGATGAGGGCCATGGTCTGCTCCGTAGATCAGGCCGACTTCTTGTTCTTCTTGTCGTCGTCGACCTCGGTGAACTCGGCGTCGACGACGTCCTCCTTCTTGCCGCCTCCGCCGGCTTCGCCGCCGGAGCCGCCGCCGCCTTCTTGCGCCTGCTTGTACATCGCTTCCCCGAGTTTCATCGAGGCCTGCGCGAGCGTATTCGTCTTGGCGGCGATCGCCTCCGCGTCATCGCCCTTCAGCGCTTCGCGCAGGTCGCTCATCGCGTCCTCGATCACGCGCCGGTCGCTCTCGCCGATCTTGGAGCCGTGCTCGGCGAGCGCCTTCTCGGTCGAGTGGACGAGCGCCTCGGCGTGGTTCTTCGCCTCGACCGCGGCCCTGCGCTTCTTGTCATCCTCGGCGTGCGACTCGGCTTCCTTCACCATGCGCTCGATATCGGAGTGCGAGAGGCCGCCCGACGCCTGGATGCGGATCTGCTGCTCCTTGGCGGTCGCCTTGTCCTTCGCCGATACGTTGACGATTCCGTTCGCGTCGATGTCGAACGACACTTCGATCTGCGGCACGCCGCGCGGCGCCGGCGGAATGCCGACCAGGTCGAACTGGCCGAGCAGCTTGTTGTCCGCCGCCATCTCGCGTTCGCCCTGGAAGACGCGGATGGTGACGGCGTTCTGATTGTCCTCGGCGGTCGAGAACACCTGGCTCTTCTTGGTCGGGATCGTGGTGTTGCGATCGATGATGCGGGTGAACACGCCGCCCAGCGTCTCGATGCCGAGCGACAGCGGGGTGACGTCGAGCAGGAGCACGTCCTTGACGTCGCCCTGCAGCACGCCGGCCTGGATCGCCGCGCCGACCGCCACGACTTCGTCCGGGTTGACGCCCTTATGCAGCTCCTTGCCGAAGAACTGCCGCACCACCTCCTGCACCTTGGGCATGCGGGTCATGCCGCCGACCAGCACGACTTCGTTGATCTCGCCGGCGGAGAGCCCGGCATCCTTCAGGGCAAGGCGGCAGGGCTCGACCGTCTTCTGGATCAGGTCGTCGACGAGCGCCTCGAACTTGGAGCGGGTGAGCTTCATGGTCAGATGCTTCGGTCCGCTCGCATCCGCCGTGATGTAGGGCAGGTTGATCTCGGTCTGCGCGGTCGAGGACAGCTCGATCTTGGCCGCTTCCGCCGCCTCCTTGAGGCGCTGGAGCGCGAGCTTGTCACGGCGCAGGTCGATGCCCTGCTCCTTCTGAAACTCGTCGCACAGATAATTGACGAGGCGCATGTCGAAGTCTTCGCCGCCGAGGAAGGTGTCCCCATTGGTCGACTTCACCTCGAACACGCCGTCGCCGATCTCGAGGATGGAGACATCGAACGTGCCGCCGCCGAGGTCGTAGACGGCGATCGTTCCGGTCTTTTCCTTGTCGAGACCATAGGCGAGCGCCGCCGCGGTCGGCTCATTGATGATGCGCAGCACTTCCAGGCCGGCGATCTTGCCGGCGTCCTTGGTCGCCTGGCGCTGCGCGTCGTTGAAATAGGCGGGAACGGTGATGACGGCCTGCGTCACTTTTTGCCCGAGATAGGACTCCGCCGTCTCCTTCATCTTCTGCAGGATGAAGGCGGAAACCTGTGATGGCGAATAGGTCTTGCCGTCCGCCTCCAGCCACGCGTCGCCATTGCTCGCGCGGACGATCTTGTAGGGTACGAGCTTCTTGTCCTTCTCGACCATGGGATCGTCGTACCGACGCCCCATCAGCCGCTTCACTGCGAAAAACGTCTTCTCCGGATTGGTGACCGCCTGGCGCTTCGCCGGCTGGCCGACCAGCCGCTCGCCGTCGTCGGTGAACGCGACGATCGAGGGAGTGGTGTTCCTGCCTTCCGAATTCTCGATG
>DASUPI010000182.1:0-5428 GCA_036281135.1 Rhodoplanes sp.
TGGGCTTTGCCGAAGCGGATGCCCAAGCGCGGGGCATGGCCGCCATCCATCTCGATGCGCGTCCGGCCGCGGTCCCCTTCTATGCCGCCTTGGGATACGCATTCCGCCCCTCGCCTTCCATGCGAAAAGTGTTCTGAACGACCCGTTAGCCGACCCGCCCGTAGACCTCACGCTCTTTGTTCTTCTTATGTTCTGATCTGTGCTAAGCGATCGCCATGGCCAGGTCGTCCTCCAACGCTGTCCGTCGCCCTTCGCCGGAACCGCCGCAAGCGGGACCGGCGGATGGCGTACTTGGCTCGGCCGTCGACGGCGCACGGCGGCGCGGGCGCGGCGCGCAGTCGAATGCGAGCGGCCGCTACGAGCCGATCGCCCGCATCGCCTTCGACGACGGCTGGCAAAGCCTGGAAGACTTGCCGCCTTTCGCCACCAGCGTCGCCGTCGACACGGCCCGCAAGGTCATCACCCGCAACGATTCCCCCGACATTTCCTTCGACCGCTCGATCAATCCCTATCGCGGTTGCGAGCACGGCTGCGTCTACTGCTTCGCGCGGCCGACCCATGCCTATCTCGGCCTCTCGCCCGGCCTCGACTTCGAATCGAAGCTGTTCATGAAACCGGATGCGCCCGAACTGCTCGAACGCGAGCTTTCGGCCGCCAACTACGTCCCGCGCACCATCGCGATCGGCACCAATACCGATCCCTACCAGCCGATCGAGCGTCGTTACGAATTGATGCGGCGCATCCTCCAGGTGCTCGAAAAGGCCGGGCATCCGGTCGGCATCGTCACCAAGTCCGACCTGATCCTGCGCGACATCGATATTCTCTCGCGCATGGCGCGCCGCCGGCTGGTGCGCGTCGCGATTTCCGTGACGACCCTCGATGCGACGCTTGCCCGCGTGATGGAGCCGCGCGCGCCGACCCCGGCGCGGCGGCTCGCCGCCCTGCGCGCGCTTGCGGCGGCCGGCGTGCCCGCCTCCGTCATGGTCGCGCCGGTGATCCCGGCGATCAACGACCCCGAAATCGAGCGCATTCTCGATGCGGCCGCGGCGGCAGGCGTCGAGGGAGCGGGCTACGTCCTGCTGCGCCTGCCGCTCGAGGTGCGCGACCTTTTTCGCGAGTGGATCGCCGCCAATTTCCCCGATCGCGAGAAGCACGTGTTCGCGCTTATCCGGCAGATGCGCGGCGGCAAGGATTACGATTCGGCCTTCGGCAAACGCATGACCGGCAGCGGCCCCTATGCCTGGATGCTCGGCCGGCGGTTCGAGACCGCCTGCGCCCGCCTCGGCCTGAACGAGCGCAAGACCGTGCTGACGACAGAGTATTTCTCCCCGCCGCGCCCGCCCGCGGAGCAGCTGAGCCTGTTCTAGTTTTGTAGCCTTAACGCTCCCCATGGGGGGCTCGTGTCGCGGGCCGCAGCGCAGAGCTCGTAGGATGGGTTGAGCGACGCGAAACCCATCACGAAACCTGCCGAGGAATGATGGGTCTCGGCTTGCTCGACCCATCCTACGTCTGCCGCTGCGTCTCCTGCGTTAGCCCCGCTATTGCTTCGCCACTTCGTTCCGGCCACCATGTGACATGAGTCGCAAGCCCGCCGAATGCAGCGCGCCGCGCCTTCCGCTTGCGGAGGCGCCGATCCGGCCGACCTTCAAGCGCGAGCGCGCCGCGATCAAACGCGGCGTCTGGCCGGTCGCCGGCTGCGACGAGGCGGGCCGCGGCCCGCTGGCCGGGCCGGTGGTCGCCGCGGCGGTGATTCTCGACCCCAAGCGCATTCCGCGCGGCCTCAATGATTCGAAAAAGCTCACCCCGGAGCGGCGCGCGGTCCTCTATGCGCGCATCTGCGCTACCGCCGAGGTCGGCGTCGCGGTCGCCTCGCGCGCCCGCATCGATCGCGACAATATCCGGCAGGCCTCGCTATGGGCGCTCGCCCGGGCGGTCAAGGCGCTCCCGACCGAGCCGCGCTTCGTCTTTGTCGACGGGTGCGACCGCATCGAGGCGGCCTGCGATTGCGAAGCGGTGATCAGCGGCGACGCGCTGGTGCTCTCGATTGCGGCGGCCTCCATCGTCGCCAAGGTCGCGCGCGACCGCCTGATGGCGCAGGTGGGCGCGGCCCATCCTGGCTACGGCTTCGAGCGCCACATGGGCTACAGCGTGCCGGAGCACTTCCAGGCGCTGACGCGGCTCGGACCGACGATTCATCATCGCCGCTCGTTCGCCCCGGTCGCGGTCGCCTATGGGGACTTGCCGCGCGCGACGCCGGAGGACGCCGGGTTGCCGTTCGAACCCCGACCGGCCGCGCTGCCGATCGAAACGGAGACGCCGGCAAGCGAAGAGCTTCCGCGTTGCGGCGCAGTTTGATACCACGCATAGCCGGCACGACCGGCCGCTCAGCCGCAGCGACATCTGTTCTTGCGTCGCGGCTCAAGCGCCAGTCACCCTGCCTTTGTCCTGGGGCCGCGCATGCTTGGCGGCGTTCGGGACATGAGCTTCCCGCTTAGGACGATTCGGCCGCCGATGCTGCACGTCTCCCTGTTCGTCGAATTGCTGCGTTCGCAGCCGCGCTTCATGGTGTGGGCGGCGGCGATCGCCCAGGGCGCGTTGTGGTGGCTCGTCCCGGTTTTGTTCTATTCAGCGCCTCCCGGCGACCTCCCGCTGACGATCGCGGTCGGTCACGAATTCAATCTCGGCTCCTACTGGGGGCCCCCCCTCGCCTACTGGCTTGCGGATATCGCCTTCGTCCTCGCCGGAATGCCCGGCGTCTACCTCCTCGCCCAAGCCTGCGTCGTCGTCACCTACTGGGCGGTGTTCCGCCTCGGCCAGTCCATTGTCGGCATCCATCACGCGGCGATGGCGGTTCTCCTGATGATCGGCATCTCCGCCTTCTCGGTGCCGACCCCGAGCTTCGGCCCCCCGATCCTGGCCATGCCGCTCACTGCGCTCGCGCTCCTGCACTACTGGCGGGCCCTCGGCGAAGACAAACGAACCTATTCGTTCGTGCTCGCGGGCGAACTCGCGCTCCTGATCCTGACCACGCATGTCGGCCTTATTCTGCTCGCCGCGATCATCGGTTTCACCCTTGCGAGCGCGCGCGGGCGGGCGATGTTGATGACCATCGAGCCGTGGATCGCGGCGATCATCATCGTGGTGATCCTGTTTCCGCACCTGATCTGGCTCGACATGTCGGGCATGGGGTGGGCCTGGCTCGCCCGGCTGCGCGCCGAGCGCGCGGCGGAGGGTCCGCTGGTCTTGTGGCTGCGCCAGATTTCGGCGGTCGCGACCGCGCATATCGGCGCATTGGTGCTGGTCGGTCTTACGACCGGCTGGGGCAGCGTCGGCGAAAAGCCGGCGATCTTCCAGCGCAACCCGTTGACCACATTCGAGCGTCGGTATGTCCTCTTTTTCGCGCTAGCGCTGCCGCTTGCGGCGACGCTGATCGGGGCGTTCCTCGGCGAGCGCAGCCCGGTCGGCAGGATAAGCCCGAATGTCGTGCTCTCGGGTCTCGCGATCGTCGTGCTCGCGGGCAATACGATCGAGCTGCATCGACAATGGCTGACAGGTCTTGCCTGGAGCGTGTTGCTGATCGCCCCGCCCGTCTTTGCCGCCGTGGGCCTCGCCACGATGCCCTTTGTCGCGAGCACGCCCGCCGTGACCGCTCAGCCGGCGAAGTCGATCGGACGCTTCTTCGGCGACACGTTCGAGCGGCGAACCGGCAAACGGCTCCGCATCGTTGCCGGCGACCAGCGGCTCGCCTCGCTGATTGCCCTCTACGCGCGGGGACGTCCGAGCCTCTATCTCGACAGCGCGCCCGAGCGCACCCCGTGGGTCACCTCCGAGGAGCTGCAGCGCGACGGCGGCATCGTGGTGTGGCCGACGACGGACACCGCCGGCACGCCGCCGCCCGAGATCAGGGCGCGTTTCCCCGAGCTCGTTCCCGAAGTGCCGCGCGCCTTCGACTACCCCATTCAGGGGCGCCTGCCGCTCCTGCGCATCGGCTGGGGCATGCTGCGTCCGCAGTGACGAACGACCCCCTCCCGGAGCGCTGCGCGATCCGGCCTCCCCCTCAAGGGGAGAGGTCACGATCATGGCTCGGAAGCGATCAACCGGACACCGCGTCAGTGGTAGCTTTCGCCCTCGCGCACCTTGCCGCGAAAAACCCAATACACGAAAGCGACATAGCCGAGGATGAGCGGCAGCAGCACCAGCGTGCCCGCCAGCATGAAAGCCTGGCTCGACCGCGCCGCCGCGGTCGCATGGATCGTCAGCGCCGGCGGCACGAGATACGGATAGGTCGAGATCACCAGGCCGAGATAGCCGAGAAGAAACAGCCCGAGCGCGCCGATGAAAGGGACCACCTCGTAGCCGCGCTCGACGCTGCGCCAGACCGCGAACGCAACGAGCGCAGTCACCACCGGCACCGGCCACAGCACGTAGATGTTCGGGGCGGAGAACCAGCGTTCGAAAATGCGCGCATGCGCGAGCGGAGTCCAAACGCTGACCGCCGCCATGAAACCGATGACCACGAGCAGCAACGCCTTCGCCTGCGCGCGGGCGCGGTCGGCGACGGGGCCTTCCGTCTTCATGATCAGCCAGGTCGCGCCGAGCAGCGCATAGCCCGCCGCAACGCCGAGGCCGCACAGCGCCGCAAACAGCGTCGCCCAGTCGAACGGGCCGCCCGCAAAGGCCGCGTTTTCGACGCGGATGCCCTGGATGAGCCCGCCGAGGATGACGCCCTGCGCGATCGATGCGACGAGCGAGCCGCCCGCGAAGGCGACGCTCCAAAACGCCGTCGCATTCGCGTCGGGCGCGCGGAACTCGAACGCGACGCCGCGCAGGACCAGCGCCAGCAGCATGACGATGACCGGCAGATAGAGCGCCGGCATGATCACCGCGTAGGCGATCGGGAAGGCGACCAGCAATCCGCCCCCGCCCAGCACCAGCCAGGTCTCGTTCCCATCCCAGAAGGGGGCGACCGAGGCCATCATCTGGTCGCGCTGCCGCTCCGTTTCGGCGAACGGGAACAGGATGCCGACGCCGAGATCGAACCCGTCGAGCAGCACATAGAATGCGACCGAGGCACCAATCAGCGCGGCCCAGACGATGGTCAGATCCCAGTCCACTAGCGCGCGCCCTCCTCGCTCCGCTGCGCGAAAATCTCGCGGCCGGAGTCGGGCGCGGTGGAGATCGGACGCAGCGGCGTGCCGGTCGTGGGCGGCTCATCGGCGCGGCCGGCAAGTCCCTTTGCGATCAGCCGGTTGATGTAATAGATGCTGGTCGAAAACACGACGCCGTAGACCAGCACGAACAGCGCAAGCGTGGTTGCGACGCTGCCGCCGGGCACCGGCGAGGTGGCGTCGGCCGTGCGCAGCACGCCATGCACTACCCAGGGCTGGCGACCGCTTTCGGTGACCACCCAGCCGGCGATGACCGCAAC
>DASUPI010000183.1:0-3650 GCA_036281135.1 Rhodoplanes sp.
TGGGGGACGCCGCCTTGGCTCGTGGTCTTGCTCTGCGCCGCCGGAGGCGCGGTCCTGGCGGGTGTTTAGACGAGGTTGCCCGCAGCATGTGGGGCGCCGGACGGCATGTGCTCCCGGGGAGGTTGCGGACTAAGCAGCCGCCTCTCGGCAGGGCAGCGCTCGGTCACTCTATAAGGATTCTAACCTACTGAAAAGTTGAGGTTTTAACTTGACTTCCTGGGCCTACTCCACGACACGTTACAAATAGAATAATGATAATGATTACTATTTGCTTGAGGGATCACAGGGCGATGGACAATCGGTCGGTTGAACGTGCCGCCGAAGCGCAGGTGCTTCTGGGCGAGGCTCCGCGCGGGTTCTGCGGCCGCATCCACGCGATTCATGTCAATGGATTTGCTTCCGGCCTGTCGGCCACCGAGTTGGAAACCCGCTTGATCGAACTTGGCTTTGTCGAGGGCGCGCGGATCGAGATTCTGCACGAGGGGGCGTTCGGTCGCGACCCGATCGCCATCCGCGTCAATGATGCCACCATTGCTCTGCGCCGCCGCGAGGCAATGGCCATCCTGGTGGCCTGACCGAACTGGCTGGACCGACTGGCCATGAGCGCCATCGAGGACGCAGGCCCCCGCAATCTCGCGATTGTCGGCAACCCGAACAGCGGCAAGACCGCCGTGTTTAATGCCCTCACCGGGAGCCGACAGAAGGTCGCGAACTATCCGGGCGTCACGGTCGAGCGCAAGTCGGGCCTGTTCCGCACGCTCGCCGGCCGCACCGTCAATCTGATCGATCTTCCGGGGACGTATTCCCTTCGGGCGCGCAGCCCCGATGAGGAGGTGACGCGGGACGCGTTGCTCGGCCGCCTCAAGGGGGAAGCAGTGCCTGACATGCTGCTCTGCGTGGCCGATTCTACCAATCTGCGCATTGCATTGCGGCTCGTGCTTGAACTGAAGCGGATCGGCCGGCCGCTCGTGCTCGCCCTCAACATGATTGACATTGCGCGCCGGCGCGGCTTCGAGTTCGACCTCGATCGGCTCTCGGAGGAACTGGGAGTGCCGGTCGTGACCTCGGTCGCCGTGCGCCGCGGCGGGGTCGAGGATTTGCTCCGGCGAATGGACGATCTGTTCGCCGGTCCCGGGCCGCGCGCCCCGGAGGCCAACACCTGGACGCCGCCCAGCCCTGCCGAGCTGCGGGCGCTGCATGGTGAGGCCGATCGCATTCTGCGCGCCGCGGTGCGGGCGCCCGGCCGCCCGGACACCCTGACTGGCCGGCTCGACGCCGTCCTCCTGCATCCGGTCGCCGGGCTCATCATCCTTTTCGGCATCCTGTTCGTGATGTTCCAGGCCGTATTCTCGTGGGCCCGGCCGCTGATGGACCTGATCTCCGCGGGCTTCGAGGCGCTCGGCGGCTTCGCGCAGGAGACGCTTCCGTCCGGGCTCCTGCAGAGCTTCGTCCAGAACGGGCTGATCTCTGGGGTCGGCAGCGTCATCGTCTTCCTGCCGCAGATCCTGATCCTGTTCCTGTTCATTCTTCTCCTGGAGGATTTCGGTTATCTCGCGCGCGCGGCCTTTCTGATGGATCGCATCATGGGCAGCGCCGGTCTGCATGGCCGCGCCTTCATTCCGCTCCTGTCGAGTTTCGCCTGCGCCATTCCGGGCATCATGGCGACCCGCGTGATCGACAGCCGGCGCGACCGCCTGACGACGATCCTGGTCGCCCCGCTGATGACTTGCTCCGCGCGCATTCCCGTCTATGTGCTGGTCATCTCGGCCTTTATCCCGGACGAGCGCGTGTTCGGGTGGATCGGACTGCAAGGCCTCGTGATGTTCGCCCTCTATGCGATCGGGATTGCGAGCGCGCTCGCGGTGTCGTTCGTCACCAAGCGCCTGTTCTGGCGGGACGCTCCGCCCGAGCCGTTCATGCTGGAACTGCCGGACTACAAGCTGCCGCGGCTGCGCAATATCGCGCTCGGATTGGTCACGCGGGCAAAGATATTCCTCGAACGCGCGGGCACCACCATCCTCTCGATGATGGTCCTGATCTGGTTTCTCGCGTCCTTCCCGCGTCCGCCCGAAGGCGCCGAAGGCCCCGCCATCAATTACAGCCTCGCGGCCATGATCGGCCATGCGCTCGAGCCGATCACCGCGCCGATCGGGTTCAACTGGCAGATCAACGTGGCGCTGATCCCCGGCATGGCGGCGCGCGAAGTCGCGGTCGCCGCGCTCGGCACGGTCTATGCGATCGAGGGGGGCAACGAAGCGGCCGAGCAGATCGGGCAGACGCTCGCCGCCAACTGGAGCCTCGCGACCGCGCTGGCGCTGCTCGCATGGTACATTTTCGCCCCGCAATGCGCCTCGACGCTCGCGGTGATCAAGCGCGAGACCGGGAGTTGGCGATGGATGACCATCACGGCGCTCTACATGCTGGCGCTCGCCTATTTGGCCGCTCTCGTCACGTATAAACTCGCCGTCGCGCTCGGGGCGGGTTGAACCTTCTGGCCCCTTTCGCCTCTCCCCGCATGCGGGGAGAGGTCGACTTGCGACCGCATCGCGCGAGCAAGTCGGGTGAGGGGCTTTCCTTGCCGCCGTGACCGTGACACCCCTCATCCGACGCATCGCATCCGCTCGGCGTCACACTCTCCCGCGTGCAGGGCGAGGGAAGAAGCGCCAGCACCTTGACGCGCGGGAAGGTTGCAGCAACCCTCTGCGCATGGACGAGCGCACGAGCGAAGGTGTGGACGGCGGCGCGGGCGGCGAAAGCGCGCCGCAGGACCTCCCAGTCCCGCGCACGGGCGAGGACGGGAAGCCGATCTACGACCAGGAGTTCTTCCTCGCGCTCGCGGGACGCGGCAAGGAGGTGTGGAACTGCTGGCGTGCGGCTAACCGTTCCGTCGAAGGCCAGCCCTATATCCGCGTCACGTTCGAGGGCGTCGATTTCCGCGAGCCGGCCAACGCCGTCATTGACTTCTCGGGCTTTGAATTTGGGGCTTTCCCTAACTTCCGAGGCTGCCGGTTCGCGGGTGCTCCAGCAGCTTGGTTGGGCAAAGCTCTTGGGTTCTCCGGCGAGAATTTTTGCTCGGGCATGGCAATGTTCAAAGGCGCAACCTTTGGGGAATGCGCCATTCTATCCGGTGCGACCTTCGGGCCTTATGCCAATATCTCCGGTGCCACCTTCGAGGGATACGCCAACCTTTCGGGTGCCACCTTCGGGGAAGGCGCTAATCTTTCCGGGGCGACCTTTAAGGGAAATGCCTATCTATCTGGCACCACCTTCGGGGAAGACGCCAATCTTTCGGACACCACCTTCGGGGGTAATGCCGACCTCTCCGACATAACTTTTCGCGGCTCTGTCAATTTCAAGGCGTCGTCGCAAGACGAACGGGGACGGCATCGATCGACAGAGCAATCCACGGGTCTGGAGCCGGTCCTAGCAGCGCCAGAAAAATTCAACCGCGCGCGCTTCATGGGAGAGGCTGACTTTTCCGACCGTAAGTTCCTAGGAAGGGTTGATTTCACTAGTTCATCGTTTCCGAAGTTCGAATCATATCAGGCGGCCTGGTCGAGCTTGTAGGACCAAGTGTGGACGACGGGATGGCGGTTGAATTCATCCATTGCGGCCATGATGCGATCCTTCAACTGCTGTTTGGATGCGAC
>DASUPI010000184.1:0-7238 GCA_036281135.1 Rhodoplanes sp.
GCCGTCTTGCCATCAGCGACGAGCCGCTCCAGTGTCGTCCGGTCACTGGGCCTGACGTACAGGCATGCATCGATGTTTCGCATGCCGCCGTTCAATCTGATTTGCAGGCCCTTGGGAATCCTATAAATGGGTCAGAACACAGGGGAGGGAGAAGAAGCGCCGTCCTTAGCGGATGACCTGCGAGCTGGAAGGGATCTCGGCGTTGCCCGGTCCCGGCGGCTGACCATGGTTCGGCTTGCCTGCCAGCACCACAACCCGCGTCCCGACTTTCACCCGGCGAAAGAGATCCTCGACGTCGCCATTGGTCAGACGGATGCAGCCGGACGAGACGAAGGTCCCGATCGTCGATGGCTGGTTGGTGCCGTGGATGCGATAGACCGACTTGCCGAGATAGAGCGCACGCGCGCCGAGCGGATTGCTTTCGCCGCCCGCCATGAAACGCGGCAGGTAGGGCTGACGGTCGATCATTTCCTTGGGCGGATGCCAGTCCGGCCATTCCGCCATTTTGCTGATGCGTTCGACCCCGGACCAGGTGAAGCCCTCGCGTCCCACGCCGATGCCGTAGCGCATCGCCTTGCCATCGCCGAGGACGAGATAAAGGAAGGTGTTGGGCGTATCGATGATGATCGTTCCAGCCGGCTCGGGCGTCGGATAAGTGACGACCTGCCGCTGCAGATGGGGCGACAGGTCCTTCGGCTTGCCTTCTTCCGGACGGTAGTCCGGCGGCAGGGACGCGTAGGCGTTGCCTCCGGGCGACGCACCGCGCGCGCCGACCGCGCCCGTCGGCCCGTCCGGAGGCGAAGCGCGGCCGGCCCCGGGCGGCGCATAGGGCGCATAGGGGGGATTCGCGCGGGGGCCGGAGCCGGAGATGTCGCCGGGCGGCCGGACCGGCTGCTCCGATCCGGGATTGGAGCCCGTCGCATAAGGGCGCGGACCGGCCGGGGCACGTTCGGCCGGCGGATACGCGTAAGAGTCGCGAGGCGGCGCGGGAGGGACCGTGGGCTGCGCATAGGTCCCCGGCGGCGGCAGCGGCTGCACCTCATAGGGCGCGGCGCCGGACATGCGCGGGGAAGCGCCCGGCGGACCGACCATCCCGGGAGGCCCGAGGTCGTCGTCGTCATCGTCGAGCGGCGCGCCGCGATACGGGCCGGGTGCGGAATAGGGGCCGGGCGGCGGGTAATACTGCGCTGACGCCTCAGCCGCAAATCCAGCAAGCCCAAGCGCCAGTACGATCAGATACTTCTTTTGCAAGTAGCCATCCCCTCCGAAACTTGCGTTCGATCTTGCCGGCCATGTGGGAAGAAGATAGGGCAGGAACAAGGCGGAATCGCGCTCACGACACCGGCTGGGCCGCCGCGCGGGCGCTGCGATAATGCCCTGAGAGGATTAAGAGAACGGTAACGAAACCGGTGCGTTAAGCACTGCTTCCGCTCAGGCGGCGGGCTTTGAATCGCTCGCCGGCCGGTCTGTTTCGCGCGCAGGGCCTGTCTCCGACTCCGGCGCGGCGTGAACGGCGTAGCGCACCATCAGCGGGTATTGCAGGGCCGCGAATGCGAAGGTGAGCGGGACGAAGCCGAACAGCTTGAAGTTCACCGAGAAGTCGGTGCTCTGCGTGCGCCAGATCAACTCGTTCAGCGCCGCGAGCACGAAGAAGAACGCAGCCCAGCGCGCCGCGAGCTTGCGCCAGCCTTCATTGGTGAGCTCGAACACCGAATCGAACACGAAGGCGAGCAGCGGCTTGTCGAAGGCGAACCCGATCGCCAGCACCGTCCCGAACAGCGCGTAGATGATCGTCGGCTTCAGCTTGATGAAGGTCTCGTCTTGCAGGACGAGGGTCAGGCCGCCGAAAACAAGCACGATGAAGGCCGAGACGAGCGGCATGATCGGCCAGTGTCGCGTGCGCGTGAAGACGATGAACAGCGCGGCGACGACCGCGACCATGAAGGCGGCGGTCGCCGCGAAAATCCCGAATTTGGCATAGGCGGCGAAAAACAGCGCCAGCGGCCCGATGTCGAGCATGAGTTTCAGGGCTGGACTGAGCGGCCGCGCCGACGCCATGGCATTTTTGCTTTCTCTTGTGGGGGCTCAGAGGCCGCCTGCTTGCCTATCGAGGACCGCACCTGTGCGGTTTCCCTGGACGGCCGGAGGGAGACAGATCCCCGATCGGAACGAGGTATCACCTGCGCAAGTCCGCAGCAATTCGCGGGTCGGCCCGCCCGGTGGTGACATTTTAGACACAGGGATGTGTTTACCCGGCAGGAATGTTGCGCTATGGCATTGAACCTGCCCTGGAAAAGCCTCAAGCTGGGCACAAGAGCGACAGGGGGCGACGATGGCAGATTTCAGGATCAAGGATTTTCTCGACCGCCTGAACGACCTCGGCTTGATGTTGTCAGCGACGCGTCTGGCCGACGGCACCATTCGTCTAAACCAGTGGCGCGGCATCAAGTTCTACGAGAACGAAGCCGAGATCCGGAACGTTTGGATGAGCAATATGGCCGGCCATGATACGCGGATGCAGGACGTCGCCCGCTATCTGGAGCTGACCCAGAGCCGCAACCGATCTTTGCAGTCCTGACCGCAAGCGGTCGCTCGTCTGCCACCGCTTTACACGCCGGCCCCACAAAAACGCCGGCAGGGACTGCTCTAAGCCGTCCGTGCGGGAGGCGCGCAACCGCAGAAGAACCTCGCCGCGAGTTCGGCCGCGCTGCGCTACTGGAGCCACCTGACCGGGCTACACCGCGTCATTCGGCCGCCTGAGGCCGCATGGAACAGGACGCCGGTCTGGCTCAGCCCAACCGCATTTACAGGCGCACGCGTCGCAATCGCAGCGCGTTCCCGACGACGCTGACTGAAGAAAGCGCCATCGCCGCTGCTGCGATGATCGGCGAGAGAAGGATCCCGAAAGCGGGATAGAGCACGCCGGCGGCGATCGGCAGGCCGGCGGCGTTGTAGATGAACGCGAAGAACAGGTTCTGTCGAATATTGCGCATGGTCGCCTCCGACAGGCGGCGGGCGCGCACGATTCCGGTGAGGTCGCCCTTGAGCAGAGTGACGCCGGCGCTCTCGATCGCGACGTCCGTGCCCGTCCCCATGGCGATGCCGACTTCCGCCGCTGCGAGGGCCGGCGCGTCGTTGACGCCGTCGCCCGCCATTGCGACGACGCGGCCTTCCTTGCGCAGCCTTTCGACCACGGCGCTCTTCTGGTCCGGCAGCACTTCGGCTTCGACCTCTGTGATGCCGAGCCGCTTGGCAACCGCTTCAGCGGTGGTCTTGTTGTCGCCAGTCAGCATCACGACGCGGACGCGTTCACGCGACAGCGCCGCGAGCGCCTCGGGCGTCGTGCGCTTGACCGTATCGGCGATCGCGATCACGGCGGCGACGTTTCCATCCGCGGCCAGAAAGATCGCAGTGGCGCCGTCGCGCCTGAGCCGTTCGGAATCGTTCTCTAAAGCCGACGTGTCGATCCCGAGTTCCCGGAGAAATCGGGTGTTGCCGAGCGCCAGCCGCCGCCCCTCGACCACGCCCACGACGCCCTTCCCCGTTGGGGAATCGAACTGGGACACATCCGAGAGTGGCAGATCGCGTTCACGCGCCGCCGCGACGATCGCGAGCGCAAGCGGATGCTCGCTTGCTCTCTCCACGCAAGCGGCAAGCCGCAGCGCCTCGTTTTCATCAAGACCCGCCGCAGGGATGACCGTCGTGACCTTCGGCTTTCCCTCGGTCAATGTGCCGGTCTTGTCGATCACGAGCGTGTCGATCCGTTCCATCCGTTCGAGCGCTTCGGCGTTCTTGATCAGCACGCCCGCCTGCGCGCCACGCCCGACGCCGACCATGATCGACATCGGCGTCGCAAGCCCGAGCGCACACGGGCAGGCGATAATCAGCACGCTGACCGCGGCCACGAGTCCGAAAACATAACGCGGCTCGGGGCCGAAGATGGACCATGCCACGAACGCCGCAATCGCGATCACGATGACGGCCGGCACGAACCAGCCGGACACACGGTCCGCAAGTCGCTGAATGGGCGCGCGCGATCGCTGGGCCGCAGCCACCATCTGCACGATCTGCGAGAGCATGGTGTCGCGCCCGACCTTTTCGGCGCGCATGATGAACCCGCCCGTCGCGTTGAGCGTGCCGCCGATCACCTTCGAGCCCGTCTCTTTCGTAACCGGCATCGATTCGCCCGTGACCATCGACTCGTCGAGCGAGGAGCGCCCCTCGATCACCTCGCCGTCGACCGGAACCTTCTCGCCTGGCCGGACGCGCAGGCGGTCGCCGACCATTATCACGTCCAGCGAGACCTCCTCGTCGGTTCCGTTCGGGGTCAGTCGGCGCGCGGTTTTTGGCGCGAGGTCGAGCAAAGCGCGGATCGCGCCGGACGTCCGCTCGCGGGCGCGCAGCTCGAGCACCTGCCCGAGCAGGACCAGCACGGTGATCACCGCGGCCGCTTCGAAATAGACCGCGACCGCGCCATCACCGCTGCGAAACGCAGGCGGGAAAAGGCCGGGAAGGAGAACCGCCGCGACGCTGTAGAGCCACGCGACGCCGACTCCCATCGCGATCAGCGTGAACATGTTGAGATTGCGCGTGACGAGCGATTGCCAGCCGCGCACGAAGAAGGGCCAGCCGGCCCACAATACGACCGGAGTCGCAAACGCGAACTGGAGCCAGTTCGACCAGGTCTGGCCGAGCAGCATGTGCAGATTGGTGAGGTGGCCGCCCATTTCGAGGGCGAGGACCGGAAGCGTCAGGACGAGCCCCACCCAAAACCGCCGGGTCATCTCGGCGAGCTCCGCATTCGGGGCTCCCTCCGCCGACACAAGCTCGGGCTCGAGCGCCATGCCGCAGATCGGGCATGATCCGGGGCCGACCTGCCTGATCTGCGGATGCATGGGGCAGGTGTAGATCGTCCCCTCGGGCTCGGCTTGCGGCGGTTTCGATTCCGACTTGGTCAGGTACTTCTCGGGATCGGCGGCGAACTTCGCCACGCAGCCGGCCGAACAGAAGTAATGAGTACGACCCGCATAGCGCCGCCGGTGAGGAGTGGCATGGGGATCGACCGTCATGCCGCACACCAGGTCGCGGACCCCATCCTGCATGGCGCCGGCGCCTGCGCCGTGCGCATGGCCGTGTTGATGCGAGCCGCCGGCGCCATGGTTGCTCGCCGGCCCGGTCTCCTCGCGAACGCTCGAACGATCACTACTGCCGTCCGATGCGTCGATCGTCGCGCCGGTGGAGGAAGTCGCCTTGCCGGGTGGCTGATGCTGGGCGGCCATGATGGCGTCCTTCCGCGAATAGGTTGAAACTTATACCCTATAGGGGTATATGTAGAGCATGAGAAAGGACGTCAAGGCGGCCTGCGCCAAGCGACTGAACCGGATCGAGGGTCAGGTGCGCGGGATTTGTCGAATGGTCGAGAAAGACCGCTACTGCATCGACATCGTCACGCAGATATCGGCCGTTCGCGCCGCCCTGCGGCGGCTGGAGGAAGAAATCCTTTACGATCACGTGACCCATTGCGTGGAGCATGCGATCGCCTCGGGCAATAAGGCGGAGCAGCGCCGGAAAGTTGAGGAGCTGATGAGCGTGGTGAAGCGTGCAAACCGTTAACCAAGTTGAGCGGCGAATTGGCTTGAAAGCTCGCTCACATCCTGGCTACGCTGCACAGCCATTTGATCGGGATTTCGTGCTGTCCGTGATACGTGATAGAAGGCGCTGGCGGCTGGAAACGATTTTGTTGATGAACCCGACTGACGATAGACGGTTGCTGGGCGCCGTCATCTGGGCAGCGATCTGGCTGATCGCGCTGCAGTTCGGGGCTGCGCCTGCGCAGGCTCATCCCGGCCACGCGCACGAGGCGGCGGCTATTGCGGCCACCGCAACTGTGCCGACCTCAATCGAAACGATAGCCGTTGCCGCGGATGCCGAGATAAGCGCCGCGACCGAGCCTCGAACAGCCTCCGAGGTTCCGTCAGGCAGAGCCATTGCCGGGGTTCAGTCGAACAAGATGATCGCCGACGTTCCGACCGAGCCCGTCGGACAGGGCGCTCTTCCCAACGGAACATGCAGCGGCGCTTGCTGCGGGGCAGCCGCATGTTGCGGAACTGCCTTGCCGGTCGAGCCGCCCGCTCACGCCCCGCCGCACCTGTTAGCGCAGCGGGTCTTCCGGCCCGAAAGCCCTGCGATATCGGGCGTCGACCCCGGCAGGCTGCCCGAACCTCCCCGATCCTTCGCGTAGCGACGCGCGCCTTGAGCGCGTGAGCCCGACGCCGGCCGCACGCCGGCGGGGTCTGTATCGCTCGTGGAGGATCAGCCTCATGCGTTCAATAATCACGGCCGCGCTGTGGTCGATCGCCCTGATGACCTTTTCAGCGCCACTCGGCGCGCTCGCCCATGAGGGTGAGGATCATGGAAACGCGGAAGTGGCGCGCCAGCAGGTCGCCGCCGTCCCGCGCACGGAGGCGGCATCGGACCTGTTCGAACTGGTGGCGGTCGCCCGCGGCGGCGAGTTGACGATCTTTCTGGACCGTTTCGCCAGCAATGAGCCGATTCCGAATGCGGCGATCACGGTCGAGACACCGGCGGGGAGCGTCGAGGCGGTCGCGGCGGCGGACGAGACCCATCGGCTTGCCGCGCCGTGGTCCCGCACTCCCGGCCGCTACGACCTGATCCTCACGGTCGTGAGCGACGGGGCGGCCGATGTCCTGTCTCTTACTTTGCAGGTTCCCGACCGCTCCTCCACGCCGGCGCCCGCCGCTTCGTCCCTGAAGCCAATTAACGGCGGATTCGACCGGCGCTCCGGACCCCTTCGTTTCCGGCGGACTTCTCGGGGGCGCGTGGGTCGCTCGCCTTGCGGCCGATCTCGGCAATGGCCGGTTCGACGGCGCCTGGCTGGTGAAGGGCTTCGGACGATTTTGTCGCACGAAAGCTGTAACCGGCCGCCCGCCTGATCCGAACTCAGATTTGAAGCGCCTTTGCTATGTCTTGAGGGGAGAATTCTGGTGAGACCCAATATCCTGAGTGCCGCCGCGACTTCGGCAGCCCTGAGCCTTGCTGGGAGCGCCGCCTATGCGGGCGCCGACGACTATGTCTTCGAGCCTGTCCAGGCCGAGCTGACCAAGGGCGACGACGTCACCGTGGCCGTTCGCCTCGTTCACAAGCCGACCGGAAAGCCGGTCGCCGACGCCGTCATCTTCCGGACCCGCATCGACATGGGACCGGACGGCATGGCGGAG
>DASUPI010000185.1:0-5949 GCA_036281135.1 Rhodoplanes sp.
CGCCGGCGTTTTTTCGGTCGACCCGCATCTTCGTGCACGAGCGCCGACCGTGCTGGAGACGATCGCCCTGGGCAGCCCGCGCCGCATACGGTTCGCTTTGGTGGATCGCGCGAGCGCGGCCCATTTCATCGCCACTGCCGATGCCGGCGATGCGACGAGCGAAGCCGAGCTCGCAAGCGTCGCGCCGCTCGTGCCGACCGGCGCTTTCGAGCGCGCAGAGTTCATGCCTTTGCCATCGCCGGCGCTACGCCCGGCGCAGCCTGCGCGCGCCCAAGCGGCGCAGACGATCGCGCGCGCCGCCGTCGGCGCTGCGCCGCCCCCGGCAAAGTCGGCTGATCCGCTGGTGATGGCGTCGATCGCGCCGAAACTATCGCCCCCGGAGCGGCCGCGCGACGGTTCGATCTGGCTGCGCGACCTGGACAGCCGCACCGCCGTCTACGACATCGCAGCGCGTACGGTTTATATGCCCGACGGGACGCGGCTGGAGGCGCATTCGGGGCTCGGCAAGCACCGTGACGATCCGCAATCCGTCAGCAAGAAGAACCGCGGGCCGACGCCGCCGAACGTCTACGAGCTGACCATGCGCGAGCGCCTGTTCCACGGCGTGCGCGCCATTCGCCTCAATCCTGTCGCCGGCAGCACCATGCATGGCCGCGACGGGATACTCGCGCATACCTATATGCTGGGCTCGACCGGCCAGTCATTCGGATGTGTGTCCTTCAAGGACTACAACAAATTCCTGCAGGCCTTTTTGCGGGGCGAGGTCACCCGCATGATCGTCGCCCCCCGCCTCGGCGCCGAGATTTCACTGCTGACGACCGCGCACCGCAGCTCGACGGAGTAGGCCGAAGCGCGACCGGCTGGGCATTCGCCAGCAGCGTGTAGGGTGGGCAAAGCGAAGCGTGCCCACCGCCGGTTTGCGGGCGGGACGATGTTATTCGCGTGGGCACGGCGCATTGCGCCTTTGCCCACCCTACGCTTGCTCACCCGCCTCGTGGGCTTACGCCCTCTCGGCGCCCTCTCCCGCGAGGGGAGAGGGAAGATAAGGCGTTGGCGCGACGCTTCGCGCCTTTTCCTTTTTTCGGTTCAGGGAATCTGTTGCATCATTGGGCCATCTGGGAACTTATTTGCAGCAGTCCAGGACATTGACAGGACTCCCAGAGCGCGAGAACCGTCTTCGGGCCAATTAAGCCATCAATATCAAGCTTCTTATCTCTTTGAAACATCATGAGCGCGATCCTAAACTTGATATCAGCCTCATCCGTAATAGGCCCGTCAAAATACTTCAGTTCAGTCAAAGCACCCTTAGCGGATTGAATGGTTATCATCCGGTCTCTTATGGCCGCCCCTAAGAAGATAGGGAGCTCCCCTTAGCCACCCGAGCAATGTTGCCTTCATTTAGTCCTTTAAGAAGGCCGGAAGTAACAAGGAACTGTAGACTCTGTGCAGCTTCCTTTTTGCTAGACGTTGAAAGTGCTTTCTGTATGAGCGCTGCTTCGAATTTAGTCCGCTCAAGTTGCGCGTTCCAATAACCTTGCAAAAGCGCGCCAATACCCGTTCCAACTAGACCTACAACGGCAACGACGACCGCCGGCGCGGCCAGCCAGCCATTACGTAGTTTCATATCCTCCCCATTCGTCTCAGCCACGTGGGATACTCCCAAAAATGATCTTGCGTTGCAATTTTAATAAGACGCACATGTTTATGTCGATTGTAAATGTTTGTATATGCAAATAGTGGTAATGATCCTTAGGATCGACCCGCTTCTGTTAATAATCATCGGCTGATCCTTATCTAACTGCCCCCAACGCCTCGGTCACCAGTTCCCCGAGCGCCGCAAAATCCGCCTTGCGCGGCGAGGTGCGGCGGAAGGCGAGCCCGATGCTGCGGCCGGGCTCGGGCGCCGCGAAGCGCAGCAGCTTGATCCGCGCATCGCGCGCCTCGACCTCGGCCGCGACCTGCGGCAAGAGCGTGGCCCCGTAGCCATTCGCGACCATCTGGATGACGGTCGCAAGGCTCGTCGCGCCGAGACGCATCGACTGCTCGCGACGCACGCCGCGGCAATAGGCCAGCGACTGGTCGCGCAGGCAGTGCCCTTCCTCCAGCAGGATGAGGGTTTCGCGTTCGATCGCCTGGGCGTCCAACCGCATGGACGCGGGGCGCGGGTCGTCGGCGCGCACCGCCAGCACGAAGCAATCATCGAACAGAGGGATCGTGTCGACCTCCGGCTCGTCGACCGGCAGCGCCAGCAACAGGAGATCGAGCCCGCCGCGCATGAGTTCGTCCAGCAGAAATCGGGTCTGCGTCTCGCGCAGCTCGACGCGCAGTTCCGGGTAGCGGCGTTGCAGCTCCGGGAGGATTTTCGGCAGCACGTAAGGCGCGAGCGTCGGGATGATGCCGAGCTGGAGCCGGCCCGCCAGCGTGCGGCCGTGATGGCGCGCGAGATCGGCGAGGTCGCGCACGGCGGCCAGCACTTGCTCCCCCTGCTTGGCGAAGTCGAGGCCGACCGGCGTGAGCGACACGTCGCCCGGCCGCCGCTCCACGAGATCGACGCCGAGCGTCTTCTCCAGTTCGCGGATCTGCATCGACAACGCGGGCTGGCTGATGGCGCACTCGCTCGCGGCCCGGCCGAAATGCCGGCAGCGCGCCAAGGCGGAGAAATATCGCAGTTGCTTCAGCGTCATCATCGCGATAAGATATCTTGATTGGTTTCAACAAACAATCCGATTAGACCTAATCAAAAGAACGTAGGATGCTACCTCCAACCCCGGAGCGCGTCCGGGTGGAAATCACGAAAACAGACGGAGGAGTCTTTACATGGCGGACCGCCCTGTTCTCACCACGGCGGCCGGCGCCCTGATCGGCGACAACCAGAATTCGGTCACCGCGGGGCCCCGCGGCCCGCTGCTGATGCAGGCCCGCTTCTCCACCGTGGCGGGTGAGCTCGGCGCGGCGGATGCCGAGCGCGACGTGCGCGGCTTCGCGCTGAAATTCTACCCCGAGGAGGGCAACTGGGACCTCACGGGCGACGCCTCCCAGGCGTCACGATAGTTCTATACGGAATAACTCGAATAATTACCGAACTCGATCGGAGAGAAACATGGACGCAAAGCTAAAAGAGCTCAATGAGAGCAAGGCTACATGCCCAGTAATACACGGTACAAATGCCGGAATGCGGTCCAACCGTGATTGGTGGCCGAACCAGTTGAACCTCAAAATTCTCCGCCAGAACTCTTCCTTGTCCAATCCCATGGGCGAGGCGTTCAACTACGCGGAGGAGTTCAAGAAGCTCGACCTGAAGGCCCTGAAGCAGGACCTCTACGCGCTGATGACGGACTCGCAGGACTGGTGGCCTGCGGATTACGGTCACTATGGGCCGCTCTTCATCCGGATGGCGTGGCACAGTGCGGGCACCTACCGCACCGGTGACGGCCGCGGCGGCGCCGGAGCCGGCCAGCAACGCTTCGCGCCGCTCAACAGCTGGCCCGACAATGTGAACCTCGACAAAGCGCGCCGGCTGCTGTGGCCGGTCAAGCAGAAATACAGCGACAAGATTTCGTGGGCCGACCTGTTGATCCTCGCTGGCAACAGCGCCATCGAGTCGATGGGAGGCAAGACCTTCGGCTTTGGCGGGGGGCGGGAGGACGTCTGGGAGCCTGAGGAAGACGTCTACTGGGGCGCCGAGGACACCTGGCTTGGCGACAAGCGCTACTCCGGTGACCGGCTGCTCGAGAATCCTCTCGCCGCGGTGCAGATGGGCCTGATCTACGTGAACCCGGAAGGGCCGAACGGCAACCCGGATCCGGTCGCGTCCGGCCGCGACATTCGCGAGACTTTCGCGCGCATGGCCATGAACGACGAGGAAACCGTCGCTCTCACTGCCGGCGGTCACACCTTCGGCAAATGTCATGGTGCTGGCGATACGGCGCTGGTCGGTCCTGAACCCGAGGCCGCCGGCCTCGAAGAGCAGGGCCTCGGCTGGAAGAGCAGCTTTGGTGGCGGCAAAGGCGGTGATGCAATCGGCAGCGGCCTGGAAGGGGCTTGGACGCCGAACCCGATCAAATGGGACAATGGCTATTTCGACATGCTGTTCGGCTATGAGTGGGAACTCACGAAGAGCCCCGCCGGCGCCTGGCAGTGGAAGGCGAAGAACGTGGCTGAAAAGGATCTCGCGCCGGCCGCCGACGATCCGTCGAAGCGGGTCCCGACGATGATGTCCACTGCGGATATGGCGATGCGGATGGACCCGATCTACGAGCCGATTTCGCGACGTTTCCACGCGAACCCGGACCAGTTGGCGGATGCCTTCGCCCGGGCGTGGTACAAGCTGACCCACCGCGACATGGGCCCACGCTCGCGCTATCTCGGCCCGGAGGTTTCCGCGGAGGAGCTGCTGTGGCAGGACCCCGTCCCCGAAGTCGATCACGAGCTGATCGACGCGCAGGACATCGCTGCGCTCAAGGGCAAGGTCCTGGCATCGGGCCTTTCCATCTCCGAACTGGTCTCGACCGCGTGGGCGTCGGCGGCCACCTTCCGCGGCTCTGACAAGCGCGGTGGGGCGAACGGGGCGCGCATCCGCCTCGCGCCGCAGAAGGACTGGGAGGTCAACCAGCCTGCCCAACTGGCAAAGGTGCTCAAAATCCTCGATGGCATCCAGAAGGCGTTCAACGATGCGCAGTCGGGCGGGAAAAAGTTGTCACTTGCTGACCTGATCGTCCTCGGCGGTTGCGCAGCCGTCGAGCAAGCGGCGAAGAACGCCGGGCACGACGTGACCGTTCCCTTCGCGCCTGGGCGTACGGACGCGTCGCAGGAGCAGACCGATGTGGAGTCCTTTGCCGTCCTCGAACCTGCTGCAGACGGGTTCCGCAACTACCTCAAGACCGAATATACCGTATCGGCTGAGGCGCTGCTGGTCGACAAGGCGCAACTCCTGACGCTGACCGCGCCCGAGATGACGGTCCTCGTCGGCGGCCTGCGCGTCCTCGGCGCCAATGTCGGGCAGTCCCAACACGGCGTCTTCACGAAGCGGCCGGGGACACTGACCAACGACTTCTTCGTGCACCTGCTCGACATGGGAACGACGTGGAAGGCGGCCTCGGATGCCGAGGATGTGTTCGAGGGACGCGATCGCAAGAGCGGCGAACTGAAGTGGACCGGCGCCCGTGTCGACCTCGTCTTCGGTTCGAACTCGCAGCTCCGGGCCCTTGCCGAAGTCTATGGCTCCGACGACGCGCAGCAGAAGTTCGTGCGTGACTTTGTGGCGGCGTGGAACAAGGTGATGAACGCCGATCGCTTCGACCTCGCCTGATCTCGGCTGAACGGTCTTCCTTCGAGGGCTTCTAGAGCGCAGCCACGACCGAACCCTCCCCCGCTTGCGGGGGAGGGTGTCGCGCGTAAGCGCGACGGGTGGGGCAGTTCGGATACGGGTCGAGCAATGCGAGACCCATCGCTATTGTAGCTCCAACCGTTGCGATGGGTTTCGCTGCGCTCAACCCATCTGTCATTCCGGAAGCCGAGCGAAGCTCGGCTGTCCGGAATCCATAACCTCGGTCTCTGGAATATGATTCCGGGCTCGCGGGCTCCGCGCCCCGGAATGACTCTGAACGATCCCGCTACTGCGCGGCGTCCTTGGCGGCGGCCTGCTGTTCGGCCGCGGTCTCGGCCTCGTCGACTGTCTTGAGCGCGGCCGGATGCGGCATCGAGATGATGTTGTAGCCCGAATCGACGAAATGGATGTCGCCGGTCACCCCGGTTGACAGATCGGACAACAGATACAGCGCCGCCCCGCCGATTTCCTCGATGCGGACCGTGCGCCGGAGCGGCGCGTGCCGCTGCTGATAGTTGAACATCAGCCGCGCGTCGGTGATTCCGGCGCCCGCGAGCGTGCGCACCGGCCCCGCCGAGATCGCGTTCACGCGGATCGCCTGCGGACCGAAATCGGCGGCGAGA
>DASUPI010000186.1:0-9963 GCA_036281135.1 Rhodoplanes sp.
ATCGGTGATGGGATTCCGTCAGTTCCTGCTGCGTGGGCTCGATCAGGTGCGCGGCGAGTGGAGCCTCGTCACCATGGCCTATAACATCAAGAGGATGTTCGCCCTCGGCCTCGGATGAGCCTGTGGCTCCCCCGCATCAACGCCCGGCCGAAACCGCCGGGCCAAATCCCCTCGCCGGCGCTATCATGATCAGCATCAGGACGGTCTGACCGCCTCGCCGCAGAATGGCTCCGACGCTCGAAACCGAAATCCAGTCCGACAGGCTGCTAGGCCTCCATTTGCGCCTTCAGAGTTCGAATCTCTGCAACGGTCTTTTTCAGGAGAGAAGCCTTCTGGAAAGCCCAGACTCTCCGATGCTGCCTTACCAATTTCAACCACAACATATCGAGGCTCTCGGACACCGTCGATAGCTGAGGCTTCTCCGAATCGAGGGGGCTGATCCGGTGTCCAATATGGAAGCCCTTTTGACAATCCTACTGAGACGCAGCGTCAGAAACGGGCACCTGAAAATATGGCATGCCAGTTGGATTGGGACGGTTACCCTCTTGGACTAGATAATCGTCAACCGACACCGGCATAGAGCGTTCCTTCATCTGCAAATTTCAGGTCAAACATCCAAAAAGCTCCGCAGTTTCTTGCTCCTGCTCGGATGCTTCAGTTTCCGCAGCGTCATCGCCACGATTGGGTGGATGCGTTCGCAGACGGCCGAATCACTTGGTATTTACACCAACTCAAGCTCCGCGAGCACGACGCCGAGCGCCGGGGTGACGAGTGGCACGAGCCGCTGGTGGGCCGTCAGCTCGACGACGGCGCCGTAGCCGGACGGCGTGGGATCGCGATGGATGTGCGTGACGAGCCGCACCGCGTCGATCACCCATAGCTCGGCGATGCCGAAGCCGGCGTAAAGGCCCGCCTTGCGGCCGAGATCATAGCCGAGGCTCGAATCGGCGATCTCGACCACGAGCTTCGCCGTCGCCGCCGTGAGGCCCTTGATGCCGCTGGCCTTCGGATAGAACACGAAATCCGGTTCGAGATAGGTGTCGGGCGTCAGCCGGAAGGTCGTTTCCGTGGTGAAGAGCAAATCGTCTGGAAGCCGGCGCGCCCAGTAGATGCTCAAAGCCGTCTTCAAAATCTCATGCTGGTTGCCCTTCGGCGACATCGGGACGACCTCCCCCCCGATCAGTTCGATGCGCTCGTCCTCGCCGAGGATGCCGGCCGCGGTCATCCGCTCCAGCTCGCGCACGGTGAACCGCCGCCGCGGCAACCCCTCGGCGGCGTTGGTGGTACGTGCGGCTTGGCGGGACCCCTGCATGGCCCTCGTGCTTGCTGTGATTCGAATGCGGGGCTACCCGCCTATCGAAAAAACACCTTAATGAGGATCGCCACATCGAGCGCAATCACGAACCCCACCATCCATTTCAATAAGACCTGCTCGGCTTGCACCTTCAGTATTTCGCGTTCAACCCGATCGAACCGATGGTCGTAATTGGCCAGCGCCTCGGCCGCCTTGCGCGCCTTATCCTCCGGCGCGCCGGCTGCGATGAACGCGTCATAGACTTCCGAGATCATCGTGCCCAAGGGGGGCGCTCCATCAACGTTCTTTTCTAGGCACAGCGGTCGCAGCCCTCAATTATCCAAAAAGCTCCGCAGCTTCCGGCTCCGGCTCGGGTGCTTCAGTTTCCGCAGCGCCTTCGCTTCGATCTGGCGGATTCGTTCGCGCGTGACCGAGAACTGCTGGCCGACTTCTTCCAGCGTGTGGTCGGTGTTCATGCCGATGCCGAAGCGCATGCGCAGCACGCGCTCTTCGCGCGGCGTCAACGAAGCGAGCACCCGCGTCGTCGTTTCGCGCAGGTTCGACTGGATGGCGGCGTCGATCGGCAGGATCGCGTTCTTGTCCTCGATGAAATCGCCTAAGTGCGAATCCTCCTCGTCGCCGATCGGCGTTTCGAGCGAGATCGGCTCCTTGGCGATCTTCAGAACCTTGCGGACTTTCTCGAGCGGCATGCCGAGCTTTTCGGCAAGCTCTTCCGGCGTCGGCTCGCGCCCGATCTCGTGCAGCATCTGGCGGCTCGTGCGCACGATCTTGTTGATCGTCTCGATCATGTGCACGGGGATACGGATGGTTCTTGCTTGGTCCGCAATGCTGCGGGTGATCGCCTGCCGGATCCACCACGTCGCGTAGGTGGAGAACTTGTAGCCGCGGCGGTACTCGAATTTGTCGACCGCCTTCATCAGGCCGATATTGCCTTCCTGGATCAGGTCGAGGAATTGCAGGCCACGATTGGTGTATTTCTTGGCGATGGAGATGACGAGGCGCAGGTTCGCCTCCACCATTTCCTTCTTCGCCTGGCGCGCCTCGCGCTCGCCCTTCTGCACCATCTGCACGATGCGGCGGAATTCCGGAATCTCCAGCCCGGTCTCGGCGGCGAGCGCATGGATGTCGCCGCGCAGGTCCTTGATGCGGTCCTTGTCGCGGGCGACGAAATTCTTCCAGCCGCGGGCGGAGAGCTTCGACACGCGGTTGAGCCAGCGCGGGTCGAGCTCGGAGCCCTGGTAGTTCTTCAGGAAGTCCTCGCGCGAGACGCCGTGGCTCTCGGCAAGCCGCATCAGCCGGCCTTCGTAGCCGACCAGGCGCTTGTTGATGTCGTAGAGCTGCTCGACCAGCGAATCGATGCGCGCCTGGTTGAGGCGCAGCGACTTCACCTCGGCGATCAGCTCTTCCTTGAGCTTCTTGTACTTGCGCTCCTGCGCCGGCGAGAGCGACTCGTTCTTGAGCTTGCTCTCGACATTCTGCTCCTGCAGGCGGCGCAGCTTCTTGTAATGGTCGGCCACGGTGTCGAACGTTTCGACCACCTTGGGCTTCAGCTCGGCCTCGATCGCGGCGAGCGACATCGAGCCGTCGAGATCGTCCTCGTCGAGGTCGCCCTCGCCGAGCGGATTCTCGACAGGCTCGTCGCCGTCCGGATCGCCCTGCTTGAACGAGCGCGCCGCGGGAGCGGCCGGCCCGGGCGCGGGCGCGGCGGGCGGCGCGGCCGCGAGCGGCGGTGAGCCGATCGCCTGGCCGTTCCCGACCGGCGCTGAGCCGTTATTCGCGCCAGGCAGCGCCGCCCCCCCGTCGCCTGCCGGCGCGACAGCGCCGGCGGCGCCCACGCCTTTGGCCTCCGGCCCGGAATAGGTCGCTTCGAGGTCGATGATGTCGCGCAGGAAGACCTTCCCGACATTGAGCTCGTCGCGCCAGATGATGATGGCCTGGAAGGTGAGCGGGCTTTCGCACAGGCCGGCGATCATCGCCTCGCGGCCCGCCTCGATGCGCTTGGCGATGGCGATCTCGCCCTCGCGCGAGAGCAGCTCGACCGAGCCCATCTCGCGCAGATACATGCGCACCGGATCGTCGGTGCGCTCGCCCGGCTCCACCCGTTCGGCCTTGGCCGGCGTCGAGCGGGCGACCTCGACCAGTTCGCCCTCGCTCTCCTCCTCCTCGGCCTCCTCGCGCGGTTCCTCGTGGCCCTCCTCGGTGTCGTTCTCCTCCTGCTCGACGACATTGATGCCCATCTCGTTGAGCATCGCGAACACGTCCTCGATCTGGTCCGAGGTGACTTCCTCGGAGGGGAGGACGGCGTTGATCTGATCGTGGGTGACGTAGCCGCGCTTCTTGGCGAGCTTGATCATCTTGCGGACGGCGGCGTCCGAAAGGTCGAGCAGCGGCAGCGGCGCATCCGGCGTTTCAGGCGTTTCCTTCTCGGGCATATCGTCTTTCTTGTCTTTCACGACCTTGTCCTTCGTGGTCGCTTTCGTCTTGATGGTGGTGGTCGCCATGAACACTCCTAGAGCCGAGTACGCGCACCAGGCCTAAGTCCTGCCGCTGGACCAATGGCCAAAAAAGGGCAGCCTTGCCGCCGCCCGGAGAATTCCCGATTCGTTCGAACTGAGGGCTTCAGGCGCGCACGGCCCTGCATCGACCGCTCCTCCAGGTTCCCCGCCCGCGTTTCGGATCACGCCGAAAAACGTCCTCGCCCGCAAGCCTTGCCGGGGAGAGCGACGCTCCCGTGCGCGATCCCCGATTTGCCCGTTACGCCGCCGGCCCGAGCGGACGGCCGGGGCCGTTAAAGACCACGCGCCGGCCGCCCCGACAAGGCCCCAAAACCCTCGATCGAGGCTTCGGTTCCCTCGATTGCGGCAAGGCGGCCTTGTACGTCAAGCAACCAAGCAAAGTTCCGCTCGCTCGGCTCCTCGCCAAGCGCGCGCTCCGCCTCTTTCAACTCCTTATTTAACGTGCGGTTCTTGTGATGCAAGGTTAGAACATGGCGCCACCATTGGCCGACATCCTCGGGTGCGGCGCCGGGGCGGGCGGGCCAGTCAGCCAGGTGGGTGAGCGTCGCTTCGATGCGGGCGATCACTGGGCCGAGCTCGCGCTCCGCAACCAGCACCCGCAAGCTCTTCTCAACCTGCCCGTGTGCGTTGGCGTCGAGGATCGCCCGGCGGAGGCGGTTTGCATCCGGGTGCAGAAGGTCAAGCTCGGCGAACTCCTCAGCGTCCTGTTCGAGTAGCCACGGATGGTTGAGCACAGCCAGCAGGATCAAGGCTTCGCGTGCGGGGAGCGCCGAGCGGGACCCACGAACGATCGGACTTGTGGTCAGGCGGTGGCTCGCCGGACCGAATCGATTCGCGACAGCAGCTTTGGCCGCGGAAAACCGGGGAGCCTTGCGTCCGCCGTCCCGATCGTGTCCGTAGGACGAAAAGGCGCGGTCGCGGGGGAATTGGCGCAGGCGGTTCGCGGACTCGGGAGCGAGGAGGTTGCGCAGCCGCGCCTGGAGATCCTGGCGGTAGTGGCGTCGCACGCCCTCGTGGCCGATGCCGCCGGCAAGCTCGGCGAGCCGCGCCTCCAACCGCGCCCGCCGTTCCGGCGTATCCAACCGGCTCGCATCGATCTCCCGCATCCACAACACCTCGGCCAGCGGCCGCGCGCCGGCGAGCACGTCGCCCATCGCCGCCGGTCCGTTGGTGCGAATGAAATCGTCGGGATCGTGCCCCTGCGGGAGCGTTGCGAAGCTCAGGCTCTTGCCGGGGGCAAGCAGCGGCAGCGCGAGATCGACCGCGCGGAAGGCCGCCCGCTGACCGGCCTCGTCGCCGTCGAACAAGAGAACGGGTTCGTCCGCCATCCTCCATAGCAGGGCGAGTTGATCCTCGGTGAGCGCCGTCCCGAGCGGCGCGACCGTCGCCGGAAACCCGGCAGTCGCCATCGTGATCACGTCGACATAGCCTTCGACCACGATCAGCGGCGCGCCCGCATGGGCCGCCGCGCGCGCCGCCGCGCCGTTGTAGAGGGTCGCGCCCTTGTGAAAGAGCGGCGTCTCCGGCGAGTTGAGGTATTTGGCGGGCGCGTCCTTGTCGAGCGCCCGCCCGCCGAAGGCGATGACGCGCCCGCGCAGATCGGCGATCGGGAACATCACGCGGTCGCGGAAGCGGTCGTAGGGGACGGGAATATCCTCGCCGGCGACAAGCTGCCCCGCCTCGACCATGTCCTCGACCGAGACGCCGTGAGCGCCCAGATGCTCCTTGAGGGCGAATCGCTCGGCCGGCGCATAGCCGAGCCGGAATTTCACCTGCGTCACGGGATCGATGCCGCGGTCGGCGAGGTAGCCGCGCGCCTTGGCGCCCGCGCGCGATGCGAGCGTCGCCTCGAAGAACTTCGCCGCAAGGTCGATGACATCGTGCAGCGTGCGGCGGCGCGCCGCCTGCGCCTCCGCCTCCGGCGAAGCCTTGGGCACGGGCAGGCCCGCCATCGCGGCGAGCCGCTCAACCGCTTCGGGGAAGGGCACTCCCTCCGTCGCCATCACGAAATCGAAGATATTGCCGTTCTTGCCGGACGAGAAGTCGAACCACATCCCCTTCTGGTCATTGGCGAAAAACGACGGCGTCTTCTCCCGGTTGAAGGGCGAGAGCCCTTTCCACTCGCGTCCCGCCTTCTTCAGCTTCACGCGCCGCCCGACCACCTCCGACACCGGAAGGCGCGCGCGCAGATCGTCAAGGAAGTCGGGCGGGAAGCGCATGGCGATTCGCAGGATAGCGCCGGCTTCCCCCCAATATAAGGCGGCTCCCGGCGACAGGGCTGCCGCGGGCGCTTGTCCCGGCTTTCCACAGGCGCGGGATCGACGGGAAAGCGAGCATAGCGTACGCGAGCCCGGGTGGCTTAACGAGGCCGCAGAGTCGGGGACAACTTGGATTTCGGATGGACAGAACAGAATAAGAACGTAGAATATCGCGAATCGGCGAGGGCACTGCGGGCTATGCGGCCGACGTTCTATGAGTTCTTTGCCGGGGGCGGGATGGCGCGCGCCGGGCTTGGTCCCGATTGGGATTGCCTGTTCGCCAATGACATCGATTCAAGAAAGGCGGACGCGTACAAGGCCAACTGGGGCGACGCCGAATTCCGCTTGGGCGACATCCATAACTTGAGGGCATGCGATCTGCCCGGCCGCGCCGATCTCGCCTGGGCGTCCTTCCCCTGCCAGGACCTCTCGCTCGCGGGAAATGGGCGTGGCCTCGACGGTGAACGTTCGGGCGCGTTTTGGGGGTTCCACGATCTTATGCTCGCGCTGAAGACTCGCGGGCGCGCCCCTAACCTCCTCGTCTTGGAGAACGTCGGCGGCGCGGTCACTTCGAAAGATGGACGCGACTTTGAGACTTTGTGCCGGGCGCTCAAGACCCTCGGCTATATCTACGGCGCGTTGATCATCGATGCGATTCACTTCGTTCCGCAGTCTCGGCCGAGGTTATTCATCGTCGCATTAAGGGCGAAATATGATCGCCTCGCGCGCAGGTTTGTCGACAGTCCGAACCCGTGCTGGACTACGGCCGCTCTCGAAGCAAATTTTACCCGCCTTCGGCCAGACTTGCGCGCCGCGTGGCGGTGGTGGCGGCTGCCGCCGCCGCCTCTCAGGAACGTCGGCTTGACGCAACTCATAATGGATGATCCCCCGGATGTGCGTTGGCACGCCAAGCGGGAGACCGATCGTTTGTTCGCTATGATGTCGCCAATCAATCGCGCGAAAGTCGAATCCGCAAAGAGAGAAGGTCGGCGCATCGTCGGCACCATCTACAAGCGCACCCGACGCGACGAAAACGGCGCCAAGGTCCAGCGGGCGGAGGTTCGGTTTGACAATGTATCAGGCTGCCTGCGCACGCCCGCCGGCGGATCAAGTCGGCAAACCGTGATTGTGGTCGAAGGAAAATCTGTTCGATCGCGGTTGCTTTCGGCGAGAGAGGCCGCCCGGCTCATGGGATTGTCGGACTCCTATCAACTGCCGTCGAATTACAATGAGGCCTACCATCTAGTAGGGGACGGTTTGGTGGTGCCGGTCGTTTCGCACCTCTCAGGGAACCTCCTCGCCGGCCTACTGACGGAAACAACGGGCCTTTCCCTTGTAGCGGCTGAGTGAACGCTAGTATGGGTCGCTTAGATTTTCCAATCGGGGCGAGCGAACGACTGCGACGCCATATTCTCGAAAATTATTACAACAAAGGACGCAAGCATTGCCTGCCGTCAGAGATGTGGAAGGCGCTTGAGTCATTCGTAAAGGGTCTATCAACGCATGGTCCACGCGAACGGCGATGGATCAACCCGCTAAACACAGCAGGCTTCTATGCGGTGATGTTGAATGCAACGCAACTGGCGTCTCGTATGGAATATCCTTTGCAAGATGACGCTTTCAAAACACGTAACAAAGGTCAAGTTGTGGGGCAGCGCGGAAAAGGCCCAAATGATATTCTAGCTAGTTGGCGACTGCCGTATCGGTTTGGGACGGAGTCGGGTGGAACCAATCGCGCTTCGATCGGACATGTCGAGCGCTACGTAGCCTTCCTCAACGAGGTCGAAAGTTCAAGAACAGGCGTCGATCATTTAGCCGCAATCGTCTTTTGGCTTAGGCGTACACGGGAGTTCTTCAAGACATCACCAATCGAAATTTCATTCAACCCCAACCTTACCCTCAGACTGTTCATTAAACGTACATTAGAAGAGGTCAGAAAACGCGAACGAAACGTAGCCGGTACCAAGCTAACCGGGCTGTTCATGCAGCACATGGTGGGTGCGAAGCTTGAAATCCTGCTTGGCGCAGGCAAAGTCACGCATCACTCGGCAACGCAAGCTGATCAACAGTACCAGCGATACGGTGATTTCGAAATTGATGATACAATTCTACATGTAACAAGCGCGCCCACGGAGAGACTCATTGAAAAATGTCGTGAAAATCTGGATGCTTTTAAGAAGCCTGTGATCGTTACTCTATCGAGCAAGACATCGACCGCCGAAGGCTTGGCCGAAAACGCCGAAAGAGCCCACCAGATCGAAATCGTCGAATTTGAGTCGCTAATGGTCAGCAATCTGATTGAGCGCAGCTTACTGAAACAGAAGGAGAGGCGGATCACGGTCGAAGAGCTTGTAGAGGCTTATGGACGATTGGTAACAAAGCACGATCCGGTGGCTGGGCTGGGCATTGTGCTTCGATAATATGCGACACTCAGACAGCTCAGTCAGTTCCGTCCGCTCCGCCATCATGCGCGCGGTCAAGGGCCGCGACACAGGTCCTGAAAAAAAAGTTCGGCGGCTGCTCTGGTCGGTCGCTCCCGGCTACCGGCTCAATCGCGCTGACATTCCCGGCAAGCCGGACATTGCCTACATCGCGCGCAAGCAGGCGATCTTCGTCCATGGGTGCTTTTGGCATGGACATGACTGCGCCCGCGGGGCGCGGGCGCCGAAGGCCAACGCGGCCTATTGGGCGGCCAAGATCGCCCGCAACCGCGCCCGCGACCGGCTCGTGCGCCATCGCTTGAAGCGCGAAGGATGGCGCGCGCTGGTGATCTGGGAATGCGAGCTGCGCGACCTGAACGCTGTGAGCCGAAAGCTGGAGCGCTTCCTGGGGCGGCCGTGAAGACGCGACCGCCGCCTTGACCGGCTCACACCGCGAGCCGGCGGTGCAGGGCGTCGTCCCACTGGCCGGTGAGATAGCGGTAAATCCAGTTGCCGCGCCGCTTGAGCCGCTGATAGGCGGCCCTGAGGTCGAGCACCATGGTGATGCGTCGGTTGCGGCAGTTCAGTTCGCCGACGTCGTGGGTTGCCACCGGATGGAACCCCATCACGCGCGTATGGAAGCCGTAGGGGCTGTGCGCTTCGTCCTCGAACACGTCGGTGATGAAATGCGTGTAGCCGCGCGCGACGGTCTCGGCGGTCGCGGCGCGAATCAGGGCCGCGGCGACCATGAAGCGGCGGCGATAGCGCGGGATCACCGCGAAGCGGCCGATCTCGGCAATGCGATTGTCGCGCAGGAAGTTTTCCACCGGCAGTTCGGGGTCGAGCAGCTTGAAGCCGTATTTCGCGTAGGCCGCGAGCGGGGGATCGTAGCGGATGCGCAGCACGCCGGCGGGACGCGAGCGCCGGCTCACGACGAACCAGGAAATCTCCTCACACTGCAGGTCTTCTGGCGGGATTTGCGCTTCCGGGTCGGTGACCCAGCGCTTCTCGCGCAGATAGGTCGCGCGCAGCACATCGATCACATGCTGACGGCCCGTCTCGTCGACGACGCGCTCCACCGAAAGGCGGCTCTCAAGGTTCATGGCGGCTGCCCTCCCTGTCCGGGGTCCAGGACTTGCCCGAAAGGCGGGCGATCTCGGTCATGACGGCGGCGTGCCAGTCGTGGAGCGCGGCACGCCGAAGGCGTGGCGCTGCCCGCGGCGGAGGACGCAGGAGCGGCCCGATATGGACCTCCATGAGGTGTGGTCGCGAATGGGCCGGTTCGGCTCGGCGCGCGGGAACCGGATGCCGACCGGCACGACTGGTACGCCCCTCTCCAGCGACAACAGCGCGGCGCTGCGCCGGCCGGCGAGCAGCCGATGCGGATCGCGATTACCGCGATCGCCGAGCACCATGATGGACGCTTCGAAAGCTGGCCCGCCCGTTGCGATCAT
>DASUPI010000187.1:0-3076 GCA_036281135.1 Rhodoplanes sp.
GGAAGCCGCTCGCAGTCGACCAGCACGCCCGGCACCTTCACCTGGCGCGGGTTCAGGCTGCCGCAATCGGCCACGCGCTCGACCTGCGCGATGACGATGCCGCCGGAATTGTGCACCGCCATGGCGATGGCGAGCGCTTCGAGCGTCAGCGCCTTGCGCTCCATCGTGAGATTGCCGTCGGCATCGCCCGTGGTCGCGCCGATGATGCCGACATGGATCGAAAAGCCTCGATAGAACAGGCATTTCTTGCCGCCCAGCGTGATCAACTCGACCAGGTCTTCGGTCGTGCGCGCATGAGTTTGCCGCCGCCATTGCGCGGGTCGACGAAGGTGCCGAGCCCGATGGCAGTCACATGGCCGGGGCGATGCACGGCAATGTCGCGGAACAAATGCGTGATCACGCCCTGCGGCAGATTGTAGACCTCGATGGCGATGGCGAACTTCTCCAGCTTCGGCGCGAGCCCCCAATGGCCGCCGATCACCCGCTTGACGAGCCCCTCATGGGCGAGGTGATTGAGCCCGCGGTCCTTGCCGTCGCCCTGACCGGCGGCATAGACGAGGGTGAGGTTCTTAGGTTTCCCTGTCGTGGGGCCTCGCTTTCGTTCGACAGGTAGAGCTCTTCGAGCGCGAGCGCGATCTCCTCGGCAAAGCCGATCCCGACAAAGCCGCCGGTCGCCACCGCATCGCCGTCGCGGATGAGCCGCACCGCCTCCGCGGCGCTGACCACTTTCCCTTTTCCGGCAAACGCAAGAAGGCGAGGGCGGGATGAACCGGCATGATGTGACCTCAGCTCTCAGGCGCTGGATGCGTGTATTTCGTCGGAACGCGCTCCTGGGCTCAAACGATCCCGGTCGCGTAGTATACGGCGATCACGACGAAAACGGCGGCCGTTTTGATTAAGGTGACGGCGAAGATGTCTTTATAGGACTGCTTGTGGGTCAGGCCACAGACGGCGAGCAGCGTGATGACCGCGCCGTTATGCGGCAAGGTATCCATGCCTCCTGACGCCATCGAAGCGACCCGATGCAACACTTCGAGCGGAATGTCGGCGGCGTTGGCGGCGGCAATGAACTCGCCCGACATTGCGGCCAGCGCAATCGACATGCCGCCCGAGGCGGAGCCGGTGATACCCGCGAGCGTCGTCACCGTGATCGCTTCATTAACCAGCGGGTTGGGAATCGCCCTCAAGGCATCCCGAATCACAAGGAAGCCGGGAAGCGCTGCGATCACCGCGCCGAAACCGTACTCGGAAGCCGTGTTAATCGAAGCAAGCAGAGCGCCCGCCACCGCCGTTTTGCTGCCATCGGCAAACTTCTCGCTCACCTGCCGGAACGCGAAGATAAACACGGTGAGGATGCCCATGATGAGCGCCCCCTCCACAGCCCAGATCGCAGCGACCCCGCCAATCGGGATGGTCAGGGGATGGTCGAGACCGGGGAAGCTCACCTCGTAGGTCGTCCCGTAGGCTTGCGGAATCCAGTTTGTGAAAAGCTTGTTGAGCACGCCGACGACCACGAGCGGCAGAATCGCGATCCACGGATTTACGAGGTTCTCCTTGGCGATCGGCTCGGGCTCGTTGCTGTGACCCTCGCCGTAACGCTCGCCTTGGTTCTGCGCTTGACGTCGACGCCATTCGAGATAGGCAAGCCCTATCACGAAGATGAACACCGCGCCGATCACCCCAAGCCATGGCGCGGCCCACGTGTTCGTCTTAAAGAAGGTCGTCGGTATAATGTTCTGGATTTGCGGGGTGCCGGGCAGCGAATCCATGGTGAAGGAGAACGCGCCAAGCGCGATTGTGCCCGGGATCAGGCGTTTAGGAATTTGGCTTTGCCGGAACATTTCGGCGGCGAAGGGATAGACGGCGAACACGACGACGAACAGCGACACTCCGCCATAGGTGAGCAGCGCGCAAACGATCACGATCGACAGCATCGCCCGTTGGGGACCGACCAACCGAATGACCGCGTCGACGATCGATGTCGAGAATCCCGACAGCTCGATGACCTTGCCGAACACGGCGCCGAGCAGAAAAACTGGGAAATACAGCTTCACGAAGACGACCATCTTCTCCATGAAGAGGCCGGTGAAGATTGCAGGCACGGTCGCTGGGTCGGTCAGCAGGACCGCGAGCATGGCCGCGATCGGCGCAAACAATATCACACTGAAGCCCCGATAGGCCATGAACATCAGGAAGAACAATGCGCCGACGACGATCAGGAAACTCATGGCTGCTCCTTGCTTTCCTCGTTTCCACGCTATTGATCTGGATTCCCCAGGTGACTCCTGAATGGCGAGAATATTTGCGTTTTTCCGGCCTTCTCGCAAGGTACACGCGAGTGAAGCGGGACGCCATCCTGGTCGGCGCCAACACCACGTTCGACGAAGTAGCGGCTCCACACTCCGCAACGAAACCGGGCAGGCGCGCATGAGCACGAAAGAGTCGGGCGAGCGATCGTCCTCGCGTCGCGGAACGAAGCGCGTCGCCGATGAGGTCGGCTATGGCAGACCACCTCGGGCGCACCGGTTCAAACCGGGCCAGAGCGGGAATCCGCGGGGTCGGCCCAAGGGCGCGAAGAATGAGGCGACGATCCTGCGCGCCATCCTCAAGCGCAAAATCGCCGTCCGCGAGAGTGGAAGAGCGCGCAAGATGACCGTGCTCGAGGCGATACTGCTGCGGTTCACCGAAGAGGCCTTGAAGGGCAACACTAAGACCGCGGCCTTCCGCTTTCCCGGGGTCGCGCCATGACGATCAGGTCGATAGCATCAGTCAGGCCCTTGCCATGAAATCAGGCGATCACGATGGGACGATAAGAGCCTCGAAGGATTTGGCAGATGGCTCTCCAAGAGCGGCGAGTTCTCCGCCCGCCGGCGCGAGCAGCAGGTGAAATGGATGTGGGTGATCCTCGAGGACCGCTGGCGCGGACGCATCGCCTCCGACCCCGAGCTCAGGGCGAAGCTGCCGCAGATCGAAAAGGCAGTGGCCGAAGGGCGGCTCTCGCCCGCGCTTGCCGTCGATGACATTCTGGACACGCTCGGGTGGTGATGGCGGCGATCGGTGGCCGGGTGGTCGGCAA
>DASUPI010000188.1:0-2547 GCA_036281135.1 Rhodoplanes sp.
GCAGGCGACTGCAACATCGCGATGACGCGAGCTTGCTTCGAGCCGGGGTCGGCGCTCCTGCCATTGGGGACCTGAGCTATCTCCTCCGAAGACGTTGCAGAAGGAACAGGCTTTGCCGGTAACGCGGCAATTCGCTTTTTCGCTGATTTGGCCATCGAGATCCTCCGTTCGGTTTGTCGCGGCTCCCGCCGCACCACCGAAGCCCCACCTTGGCCATCGAGCCGGCGGGGCAGGATCTCTGAGCGCCCTTCGCGCCCGGGATCGACGACAGTACCGCTCTACTCGCGGAGGAATGCCAGTCCTTTCTGGATAATGTTGTTGCTCAGTTTCAGGCCGCGCGATCGTGAAATTATCTGGTGCGAGGATGCGCTGTTTCTGCCTCACCTTGCGAAGCCGGCCGGATCGGATTTCGGGAACCACAGCCTACGAAATAGACTGGAACATGGTGATGCGTCGTCCGGAAAACGATCAGTATACTTGGTTACGATACATTGACCCGTAAATTCTGGCATCCCCGCCTCAACAAGCAAGGTGAACCCGTTTGTCTCGATCTTTCCCATAGTCCACTCGATCAAGGACTGATGGACCCCCTTGTTCGCGATCTTTGGCGAGTCTGATCATGCCTATGCTCCGCGTAAACGGCACCGAGCTCTATTACGAGGATACTGGCGGCAGCGGCCCGGCGATCCTGTTCAGCCATGGCCTGCTCTGGGACACCTCGCTGTTCGCGCCACAGATCGCCGTGCTCAAATCCCGGTATCGCTGCGTCGCCTATGACCTTCGCGGCCAGGGCAAGAGTGCCGACAGCGAGCGTCGCGCTATCGACATGGACACGCTTCTTGCCGATGCGGTCGCGCTGATCGAAGCGCTCGATCTCAAGCCGGTGCATGTCTGCGGCCTGTCAATGGGCGGCTTCGTCGCCATGCGTTTGGGCGCGCGACGGCCGGACCTGGTGCGCTCGCTCCTGCTGCTCGAAACGTCGGCCGATCCCGAGCCGCCCGAGAACGCGCCCAAATATCGCTTGTTGAACTGGATCGCGCGCCATTTCGGCATCAGTCTCGTCGTCAACGCGGTGATGCCGATCATGTTCGGCAAGAGTGCGCTCTGCGATCCCGCGCGCGCCGCCGAGCGCGAGGCTTGGCGCCGCCAGCTCCGCTCGAACCGCCGCTCGATCTGGCGCGCCGTCAACGGCGTGATCGAGCGCCCGTCCGTCTATCACGAGCTGTCCCGCATCGCCGCGCCCACCCTGGTCATGGTCGGCGAGGAGGATACCGCCACCGTGCCGGCCAAGGCGGAACGGATCGCCGCGGCGATTGCAGGTGCCAAGCTCGTGCGCATCCCGCGGGCCGGCCACAGCGCGACCGTCGAGCAGCCGCAGGCGGTAACGCAGGCGATCAGCGGCTTTCTCCACGGTCTCGGCTGACTATTTAGCACGCGACAACACCTGTTCCTGTCCTTTCGTTTGCCGCCGAGATGGCACACGTGCGCGGCGATCAGCATCTCCAGCATCAGGGGGCGGAACAGCCGACAGCGCCTTGACCGGCAAGAGGTAGTTGGGACGGCAGCCGATCCAACGCGTGCCGTCGAGCGATATCCCGCCACCCGGCACGATCATGTGCACGTGGGGGTGATGCGTCATCGCGGAACCCCAGGTGTGGAGCACCGCCGTGAAGCCGATCTTGACGCCCAGGCGCTTGGGATCGGCCGCAATCGTGCGCATTGTCTATCGAATCGGAATTATCGGTGGGGGATTCCCATGGTGACTCGCGGAGTTTAGAATCGCCGTGTGATTGATGATGCGGCGATTAAGTTACGGTATGGGGCGCTGGATCCTGTACTGGACGAGCGCGGGCGACGTCGGTTTGCAGCCGCCGAAGCGCTGGCGGCCGGTCGTGGCGGGATTATTGCCGTCGCGCGGATCACCGGCATTGCGCGTAGCACGATCGGTCGCGGGCTGGCGGAACTGCGCGGCGAGGCGGAGCCCGAGGCGGCGCCGGGTCGGGTGCGCCGGAAGGGCGCCGGACGCCCGGCCCTCGTGGACGCCGATCCGACGCTGCTCGGCGATCTCGCTGCCTTAGTGGAGCCGACGACACGCGGCGATCCGATGGCGCCGCTGCGGTGGACCGCCAAGAGCCTGCGCAATTTGGCGGCCGAGCTTCATGGGCTCGGCCACCGCATTTCGCACAATGTGGTGGGCGATCTCCTGCGCCATCTCGGGTACAGCCTCCAGGCCAATCGCAAGACCCGCGAAGGGACGGAGCATCCCGACCGCGAGGCCCAGTTCGGGTACATCAACAGAAAGGTGAAGCAAGCGCTGGCGGCGAATGAGCCATTTCGGTCGACACCAAGAAGAAGGAACTGGTGGGCGATTTCCGGAATGGTGGGCGTGAGTACCGCCCGAAGGGTCGGTCCGCGTGCACGACTTCATCATCCCGGAGCTCGGCCGGGCAGCGCCCTACGGCGTCTACGACATCGCCGACAATGCCGGGTGGGTGAGCGTCGGGATCGACAACGACACGGCGAGCTTCGCGGTCAATTCCATTCGGC
>DASUPI010000189.1:0-5574 GCA_036281135.1 Rhodoplanes sp.
GGCCCGAGCACTATCGGGCCGTCGTAGCCGTACTCCGTCGTGTGGACGACGCGGAATCGCATGGGTCTGCCCGGCGGGTTTCGGGGAACGGGGCTGTCTGCCGGAAAGTGTCGGTTGGTCTCGGCCGCGTCGAGCCCGAAATTAGGGCAGACGCTCAGCCGACGCTCAGCACCGGCGCGCCCCCTCCCCGCTCGCGGGCGCTCGCGGGGGAGGGAGTCGCGCTGCGGGCGCGGCCTTCGGCCGCTCCTCGGGATGCGGCACCCCCGCCCTCACCGATACGCCGCATCGTCCGGGTAGTGACCGACCGCGGGCCAGCGGGCGAGCCAGTCTTGTGCGACCTCGTGGCCTTCCTTGCGCAGCCTGTCGATGAACGCGCGGCTGCGGTCGAATTTCGATGAGGTGCGCAGCGCGGCGGCGGTTTCCTCCTTCATCTTGATCGTGCGGACCGTGACCGGCTTGTATTCCGCCGCCAGGCCGCCGCCGAAACGGGCGATCATGCCATTGACGGTGAGGATGAAATCCAATTCCTTGTTCAACGACAGATTGCCCATCAGCTCGTTTTCGCGATCGCGGATTTCCGCGTTGGACTTCGGTTGCTGCGCAGTTTGTTGCGGATTGATGCGCACAATCCAGATCTCGTCGGGGACGTGCTCCCTGCGGACGCCGGCCAGGAACTCGCGGACCGGCGGGTTCTGCGAGTACAGCCCGTCCCAGTAATAGCCGCCGTCGATCTCCTCGGCCTCGCGCACGGCGGGCAGCGTCCCCGACGCCGCGGCCCCGCGCAAGGTCACCGGCAATCGCTTGCGCCAGCGATGCGCGACCGAGGCTTCGGCATGCTTTGCGCCCTGGCTCTCGATGTTGCAGTCGGAGTCGAACACGGTCTCCACGCCGTCAATGATTTCCGAGGCCCCGAGCAGGAGGCGCGTCTGCAGCTTTGGCCAGTCGATGCCGTCGAATTGCGGACAGGCTTCGGCAAGCATGTCCTCGAAATCGAAATACTGCTTGCGCACGCCAAGCAGCGGCAGCCCGGCGGTGACGGCCTGGCTGATCGCGCCGCGCGGATTGAGGCTGAAAACCGGCGCGTTCAGGCCGAGCATCGGCGTCTCTTTCTCCTGCGCCGTGAGCGCCGAGAAAGAAAACAAATTCAGCATCATCTCGGCGGGAGTGGTGGCCGCGAAGGCGTCCCAGAAGCGGTTGAGCTTGTCGGTCGCGGCGCGCGCCGAGCCCGGGCGTCCATTCTTGGAGGCGAGGCCGTACCAGACCATCAGCGCGCACAGCGCGCCCGCCGAAGTTCCGCTCAAGCCCGTCAGCTCGAACCGGTTTCGCTCTTGGATATCCCTGAGGACTTCCGTGAGGACCCCGACCTCGAACGCGGCATGCGTTCCGCCGCCCTGGCAGGCGACGGCGATCTTCGGAATGGCATCGACCATGGTCGTCCCCCACGACTTGACGCCGAGAAAAGGTATCCTCGGCGCACTGCGTCATCAATGCTACGTGTGGACGGCGGACGGCGTTTAACGCAACTCCCTTACCACCTTCACGATCGCCCCGGTCAGGGTCGCAAGTTCGTCCTCGCCGATGGTGAAGGCGGGGGTGAGATAGACGATTCTGCCGAACGGCCGAATATACACGCCTTCGCCGACGAACCGGCTGCGCAGCGCGGCGAGGTCGTCGATGCGGTCGAGTTCGACTGCGCCGATCGCTCCCTTGACCCGCACATCCCTGACCCGCGGCAGGCCGCGACAGGGTTCCAGCCCCGCCCGCAGACGCGCTTCGATCGCGCGCACCTGGTCGATGCGCGGTTCCTGCTCGAACAGGTCGAGCGAGGCGTTCGCGGCGGCGCAGGCGAGCGCATTGCCCATATAGGTCGGCCCGTGCATCAGCGCGTGCAGGGGATCGTCCGACCAGAACGCGTCGAACACATTTCGTGTCGCAATCGTCGCGGCAAGGGGCAGCGTGCCGCCGGTGAGCGCCTTCGACAGCGTGATGATGTCAGGAGTCACGCCCGCCGCCGCGCAGGCGAACATCGCGCCGGTGCGGCCGAAGCCGGTGAATATCTCGTCGAAGATCAGCAGGAGCCGGTAGCGGTCGGCCAGCGCGCGCAGGCGCGTCAGCACAGCCGGCTCGTGGAACAGCATGCCGCCCGCACCCTGCACCAACGGCTCGACGATGATGCCGGCGATCTCGTGCGCCCGCGCCGCGAGCACGCGATCGAGGGCGGCTGCGCTTTCCTCGTCGCGCGGCAGGTCGATGATGATGTGCTCCGGCAACAGGCCGTGGAACATCCGGTGCATGCCCTCGTCGGGATCGCAAACGGCCATCGCGCCGGTGGTATCGCCGTGATAGCCGCCGCGGAAGGCGACGAAGCGGGTGCGCCCGCGTACGCCTTTGTTGAGCCAGTACTGGACGGCCATCTTCATCGCGACCTCGACCGAAACGGACCCGGAGTCGGAGAAGAAGACGCGCTCGAGCCCTGGCGGCAGCATTTCAGCAAGGCGGCGGGCGAGGTTCAGCGCCTGCTCGTGGACAAGGCCCCCGAGCATGACATGCGGCATGGTCTCGAGCTGTTTGGCCACGGCGGCGCGGATGTGGGGATGGTTGTAGCCGTGACAGGCCGTCCACCAGGAGGCCACGCCGTCGATCAGCTCGCGGCCGTCGGCGAGCGTGATGCGGCTGCCCAGCGTGCGCACGACCGGGAGCGGAGGCGGCGCCGTCTTCATCTGGGTGTAGGGAAGCCACACATGCGGAAGGCCCTGCCGGCGCCAGGGCGGCTGCGCACCGCTATTCGCCATTCTTAAGGTCCTGCCGACATGTTATCCGCGAGACGTGCAATCCAGCCCTGCCGAAACAGCGGGGTATTTTGCCTTGGAGAACGGGGCCGGTCACGCTACACCTTTCCACAATAAAAATTGCGCGGCCAGCTAGAGGCCCGAGGGGATGGAATCGCTCGTTTCATTTGCCAGGACGAAGCTCGACGGGCTTGCGCGGGTCAGCCTGCGGCGCGAGCTTTCCTGCACGGCGCGCACCGACGGCGTCACCGTCGAGCGTAACGGTCGCCGGCTGATTTCCTTCTCCTGCAACGACTATCTCAATCTGATCCAGCATCCCGCGATCATCACGGCGGCGCAGGAGGCGCTTGCGCGGCACGGGGTCGGCGCCGGCGCTTCGCGGCTCGTCACCGGCAACCATCCGCTTTATGCCGAGCTGGAAAGCCGTCTCGCCCGGCTGAAGGGCACCGAGAGCGCCTGCGTGTTCGGCTCCGGCTATCTGGCCAATCTCGGCGTCATTCCCGCGCTGCTCGGCGAGGACGATCTCGTGCTGATCGACGAGCTTGCGCATGCCTGCCTGTGGGGCGGCGCGCAACTGAGCGGCGCGCGGCTCCTCGTGTTCCGGCACAACGATGTCGACCATGCCCGCGCCCTTCTGGACGAACATCGCGCGGCGCACGAACGGGCGCTTATCCTCACCGACGGCGTCTTTTCCATGGACGGCGATCTCGCGCCCCTGCCCGCTCTGTCGCGCCTCGCCCGCGCCTATGACGCCTGGCTGATGAGCGACGACGCCCACGGCATCGGCGTTCTCGGCGCCGGCCGGGGCTCGACCTTCGCCCATGACGAACCGGTCGAGGTTCCCTTACAAATGGGCACCCTGTCGAAGGCGATCGGAGCCTATGGCGGCTATCTCTGCGCCGCGGCTCCGGTGATCGAACTGATGAAAAGCCGCGCCCGCACCCTGATTTACTCGACCGCTCTGCCGCCGGCCATTGTCGCGGCGGCGATCGCCGCCCTCGACCTGATCGAACGGGAGCCCGGCTATGTCGCCCTGCCGCTCGCCAAGGCGAAGGCCTTCACGCGGCGCGCCGGGCTGCCCGAGGCGACGAGCACGATCGTGCCCGTCGTGGTCGGCGAGGCCGACGCCGCGCTCGCCGCCTCGCGCATGCTTGAAGCGGAGGGATTTCTCGTCGTCCCGATCCGCCCGCCGACCGTGCCGAACGGCACCGCGCGGCTGCGGTTCTCCTTCACTCCGGGCCATTCCGACGCCGAGATCGAGCGCGTCGCCGATCTCGTCCGGACCCAAGTATTGGCGGTTGCGGCATGACGACCGTGTTCGTGACAGCGACGGGAACGGAGGTCGGCAAGACCGTCGTCGCGCGCGGCCTGATCAAGGCGGTGCGGGCGCAGGGCCGCGCGGTCGAAGCGCTCAAGCCGGTGGTCAGCGGCTACGATCCGCGTGAGGCGGCCGGCAGCGATCCCGGCCTGTTGCTCACGGCGCTCGGCGAGCCGATCACGCCCGACGGGATCGCCCGCATTTCGCCGTTCCGCTTCACCGCGCCGGTCTCCCCGCATCTCGCCGCTCGGCGCGAAGGCAAGAAGATCGATTTCAACGCCGTGGTCGAGCTGTGCCGCTGGCGCATGCAGGCCTGCCCCGGGGTCCTGATTATCGAAGGCGTGGGCGGGATCATGGCGCCGCTCGAAGATCATCGCACCGTGCTCGACTGGATGGTCGCGATCAACCAGCCGATCATTCTGGTCGCCGGCAGCTATCTCGGCACCCTCAGCCATACGTTCTCGGCGATCGACGTGCTCGAACGGCGCGACCTCTCCATTGCCGCGCTCGTCGTCAACGAGACCGCCGGAAGCCCGGTCTCCTTCAACGACACGGTGGAATCGATCCGCACATTCTGCCCGACACTCGACGTGCAGGGCCTGCCCTGGCTCGCGAACGGCAATCTCGGCAACGCAGTCTTTCAGCACCTCGCCGCCAAGTTTTAGCGCGGCTGCAGGATCGGAGCGCCAGTTTCCACGGCGTCAACGGCCGGCGCTTCGCGCCGGAGCGACACGGTGCCGCACGTCCGCTTCGGCCAATCCTCACTCACGGCACCAGGATGGATGAGCCGGTGGTGGCGCGCGATTCGAGGTCGCGATGCGCCTTCTGCGCATCTTTCAGCGCGTAGGTCTGTTTCACCGGGATTGTCACCTTGCCGGACCGGACCACGTCGAACAGCTCATTGGCGAGTGAAAGATAATCCTCGCGCGTCGCGGAATAGTGGATGAGCGTCGGGCGCGTCGCGAACAGCGAGCCTTTGGCCTGCAGCAGATTGATGTTGAACGCCTCGATCGCGCCGGAGGCGTTGCCGTAGCTCACGAACATGCCGCGCGGCTGCAGGCAGTCGAGCGAGGCCGGGAAGGTCGCCCTGCCAACGCCGTCATAGACGACCTCGCACAGGTTTCCGCCCGTGATCTCCCTGACGCGCGCGACGAAATCCTCGTCGCGGTAGAGGATCACGTGATGGCAGCCATTCACCTTGGCGAACTCCGCCTTCTCACGTGAGCCGACCGTGCCGATGACGTTGGCGCCCAGCAGGTTCGCCCACTGGCAGGCGATGAGGCCGACCCCGCCGGCGGCGGCGTGGATCAGCACGTTCATGCCCTTCTCCACCTTGAAGGTGTGGCGCAGCAGATAGCAGGCGGTCATCCCCTTCAGCATCATGCCGGCGGCCTGCTCGAAGCCGACATTGTCGGGCAGCTTCAGCGCGCGCTCGGCCGGCAGCACCCGCTCCGCCGCATAGCCGCC
>DASUPI010000190.1:0-13002 GCA_036281135.1 Rhodoplanes sp.
GCGCCGATCGCCTTCGATGAAGCGCTCGACCGCGTAGAAAAGGTCGGTCCACACCGTCTGCGGACACCAATAGCCGCACCAGATGCGTCCCCCGATGGCGTTCATCAGGAACAGCGCCATGGCGGCGATCACGAGGAGACCGGTGAAGTAATAGACCTCCTGCGGCCACAGCTCGATGAAAAAGAAATAGAAGCGGCGATTGGGGAAATCGACCAGCACCGCCTGGCTCGGCGCGTTCGGCCCGCGATCCCAGCGCACGAAGGGCAACAGGTAATAGACGCCGAGGCAGAACGCCATCAGCCCCCATTTGATGTTCCGGAACGTGCCCGAGACGCTTTGGGGATAGACCTTCTTCGCCGGCGCATAGAGCGGGCCTTCGGGAACATCGAAAGCCGTTGGATCGACTGGCTTGTTCATCGGCGGGGGTACCGAGCCTCCTTGCACAAACAAGATCGTCCCGACGGGAGCGCCGGGACGAGTTAGTTTACGCGGCAGTCCTTGTTCTTGTTTTGACCATCATCAAGGCCGAAGGGCTATTTTCCTCCGCCCAGCGTATGCACGTAGACCGCGAGCGCCTTGAGGGTCGCGGGATCGAGACGCCCGGCCCAGGCCGGCATCACGCCGCCGCGGCCGGTATTGATGCTCTCGACGATCGCGGCCTCGTCGGCGCCGTTCAGGAAGATGCGGTCGGCGAGATTGGGGGCGCCCAGCTCCTCGTTGCCCTTGCCCTCGTCGCCATGGCAGACAGCGCAATTCTCTGCGAACATCTTGCCGCCGGCGGCGAGGTCGACGCCCGGGCGCACCAGCAGCCCCGCCAGCGAGCGTACATAATTCGCGACCTGGACGATTTCGTTGCGCTTGAGCGTGCCGTCCTTGCCGAAGGCCGGCATCTGGTTCTCGCGCGCCTGCGCGTGGCCGGAGCGAATGCCGTACTCGATCGTCTGATAGATCGCGGGCAGCGAACCGCCCCACAGCCAGTCGTCATCGTTCAGATTGGGGTATCCTTTCGTGCCGGTCGCGCCGGTGCCGTGACAGGGCGCGCAATTGTCGCCGAACGCGGCCTTGCCCTGGGCGCGGGCGAACGAGAGCAGCGCCTGGTCCTTTTCGATGTCGGCGAGATCGGCATTCGCAAGCGCGACCGCCTTGTCACCGCGGATTTTCTGCAGCGCGGCGAGATCGGCGGCGACGTCGGCGCGCGAGGAATAATTGAAGACGCCCTTGGTGTAGCTCGAAACCAGCGGCCAGGCGGGATAGACGATCCAATACAGCACCGACCAGACGATGGTCGCGTAGAACACCCACACCCACCAGCGCGGCAGCGGCGTATTGAGCTCCTTGATCCCATCCCATTCGTGCCCCGTCGTGGCCGTGCCGGTGACGACATCGATCTCTTGCTTTGCCATTGTTGTCAGTCCTCACGCAGGGGCAGCTTGGAAGCTTCGTCGAACGTCGAGCGATTGCGCGGCCGTAACGCGTAGAAAAGCACCGCCAGGAACAGCAGGACGAACAGCGGCGTCCACCACGTCGTGACGAGCTCGGAGACGAAGGAGACCGCAGGTTCTATCCGCATGTTGTCTGTCTCAACGCAGATCGGCCTTGTCGTCATACAGCTTGAAGTCGACCAGCGCGCCGAGCATCTGCAGATAGGCGACGAGCGCGTCCATCTCGGTGACCTGCGCCGGATCGCCGTCGAAGTCGCGCGCCGCAGCCTTCGGGTAGCGCTGCTGCAGGTCGGCAGCGCCGGGACTGTCGGGCGTCGCCTGCGCCTTGAGGTCGAGCGCGGCGTTCTTGATCTGCTCTTCGCTGTAAGGCACGCCCACCATACGCAGCGTGCGCATATTGCCGGCGACCTTCGCCGGGTCGAGTTCGGCCCGCGCCAGGAATCCGTAGCCGGGCATGATCGACTGCGGCACGATCGAGCGCGGATTGGCGAGATGGGTGACGTGCCATTCGTCGGAATACTTGCCGCCGACCCGCGCGAGGTCGGGACCCGTGCGCTTTGATCCCCACTGGAAGGGATGATCGTACATGCTCTCGGCGGCGAGCGAGTAGTGGCCGTAACGCTCGACCTCGTCGCGCAGCGGCCGCACCATCTGCGAATGGCAGGTGTAGCAGCCTTCGCGCACATACACGTCGCGCCCGGCAAGCTCCAGCGGCGTATAGGGCCGCATGCCCTCGACCTTTTCGATCGTGCTCTTGAGGTAGAACAACGGCGCGATCTCGACGATGCCGCCGATCGCGATCACGAGCAGGATCCCGATCAGGAGCAGGATCGAGTTGCGCTCCAGGATTTGGTGGCGGGCCATCAACGACATGTCCGCTCCTCCCTCACTCGGCCGGTTGCAGCGCGGGACGCGCGGCGACCGCTTCGGGCTCGCCGGAGCGAACCGTCATCCACAGGTTCCACGCCATCACCAGCGAGCCGATGACGAACAACAGGCCGCCGAGCGCGCGAATGACGTAATAGGGGTGCATCGCTTCGACCGTCTCGATGAACGAGTATTCGAGGAAGCCGAGCGCGGTGTAGGCGCGCCACATCAGGCCTTGCATGATGCCCGCCACCCACATCGCCGAGACATAGAGGACAATGCCGATGGTCGAGATCCAGAAGTGCCAGTTGACGGCCTTGAGGCTGTAGAGCTGCTTCTTCTGCCACAGCCACGGCACCAGGCAGTAGACCGCGCCGAAGGAGACGAAGCCGACCCAGCCGAGCGCGCCGGAGTGGACGTGGCCGATGGTCCAATCGGTGTAGTGGCTGAGCGAGTTGACCGCCTTGATCGACATCATCGGCCCTTCGAAGGTCGACATGCCGTAGAAGGCGACCGACACGACCATCATGCGCAGCACCGGATCGGTGCGCAGCTTGTCCCACGCGCCGGACAGCGTCATCAGCCCGTTGATCATGCCGCCCCAGGACGGCATCCACAGCATCACGGAGAAGGTCATGCCGAGCGTCTGCGCCCAGTCGGGCAGCGCGGTGTAATGGAGGTGATGCGGGCCCGCCCAGATGTAGAGGAAGATGAGGGCCCAGAAATGCACGATCGAGAGCCGATAGGAGTAGATCGGCCGATCCGCGCGCTTCGGCACGAAGTAGTACATAATGCCGAGAAAGCCGGCGGTCAGGAAGAAGCCGACCGCGTTATGGCCGTACCACCACTGGAACATGGCGTCCTGCACGCCGCCCCAGGCGATGTACGACTTCGAGCCGAACACCGACACCGGCAGCGCGGGATTGTTGCCGAGATGCAGGACGGCGATCGTGACGATGAAGGCGAGATAGAACCAGTTGGCGACGAAAATATGCGGTTCCTTGCGCTTGACGAGCGTCACCAGGAACACGAGCAGATAGACGACCCACACGATGGTGAGCCACAAATCGGCGTACCATTCGGGCTCGGCATATTCTTTCGATTGCGTGACGCCGAGCAGGTAGCCGGTGCCGGCGATGAGGATGAAGAAATTGTAGCCGAGCACCACGAACCAGGGAGCGATCTCGCCGGCGAGCCTCACCCGGCAGCTGCGCTGTACGACATAGAACGAGCTCGCGAGCAGCACATTGCCGCCGAAGGCGAAGATCACGGCGGAGGTGTGCAGCGGCCGGATGCGCCCGAAATTCGTCCATGGCAGATCGAAATTGAGCGCCGGCCAGGCGAGCTCCAGCGAGGCCCACAATCCGATGAGGAAGCCGGCAATGCCCCAGAACATCGCCGCCGCCGTCGCGAACTTGATCGGTCCGTAACTGTAGTTCGGCTTGCCGTCGATCTCGGCCGGAATGGGCTCCGACGAACGCCGGGAATAGGAGGTGAAGATCATGAAAACGGCGAGGACGCTCGCTGCGGCCGACAGATAGGCGTGGAACGCGAACGGCGCGTCCTGCGCGTTCACCGCGCCGACGAGACACAGAAGCGCCGTGACGGCGAAGACGAGGGCCGTTCCACCTTCGCCGATGGTCATGGTTTTGCGAGCAGTCGACTGAGCCATGTTAGCGGGCCTCTGAATTGCGGGCGCTTAACGAGCTTTGGGTGGGATCGCGGGGAGATAGGGCGAATGCCGCTTGGAACCGCATTGATCCATGTCAATCCTGCCGTCCGCGACCCACTAAAGTCTCGACTCACATTCAAGGAAGTGAATGGGAGCCGCCGCGCCGTCTGCGCACCCAGCCGATCACGAAAGGCAGCGCAAGGGACAGGCCGAACACGCGCGCGAGGCGATGGGCGCCGAACGGGAGTCCATAGGTTTCTCTCGCGGCTCTCTTTCGGCCTTCTAACAAGACGCGTGGTCGTGGTGGTCTGGAGGAAATGGTTGTCGCGACGGGATCGCCAGGGCGGGTTCCAATGGAGCCGTCTCAATGCGATCCTCAAGCGCCACCCTCTACCGCCCGCCCGGATCGTCGCCTGCAAACCGTATCGGAAAAAAATCACCGCGCCCGGTGGGTGCGGCGCCGACTCTCAAGAGGACCGCCCGGGGAGGTTGGGGCGATCTCTCCCGCTTGCCGGCACGCGGCCGACGAGCTCAATGAGCTCCGGTCAGCTGGCACATCCGGCAAACATCGTGGACGCGGACTTCTTCCTGCTTGTCGATCGCGATGATTCCGCGGCGACGCAGTTCGGAGAAGGCACGCGACACGGTCTCGAGGGTGAGACCGAGATAGTCGGCGATCTCCTGGCGGGTCATGCCCAGCCGAACGATGGCGGAATCTCCGCCGCAGCGCGGTCCGGCGCAGTCGAAGCCGCCGCGGCCCGGAACGCAATGCATGACGAAAGTGGCGACGCGTTCAAGCGCCGATTTGCGGCCGAGCAGCACGGCGTGCTCGTGCAACGCGCAGAGCTGCGCGTGAACATGGGCGCTCAGCCGGCGCAGCAGTTCGGGCGAATGCTCGACGCTTGCCTGGTCATAGGCGACCACATTGGAGGCGACGAGCGTTTCCGCCGAGCAGTCGTAGATCGGCAACGGGGTCAGGCCGAAAACATCGCCGGCGCTCAACAGCTCGACCACTTGCCGCCGGCCGTCGGGCAACAGTTTGTAGAGCATGACCGCGCCGTCGACGACCTGGTGGATCCGGTCCGCCCGGTCACCCTCGCGAAAGATATGGCCATGCTGGCTGACACGCTGGCGCTGTCCGGTGGGTTCTTCGTCTCGGTGATTGGATGGCGCAACGCCGCTCAGGTGGCGGGACTTTGGCAATCTGCAGCTGTTCGACTCGATGTGAGGAGAAAGGGCTCGCTGCGCGATCGTTTGCTTCATTGGGGTCCTCGCCCGGCAGCAGAACCCAGGGGTATTTTATAGCGGTTCTCTGCAGCAATGAAACATTAGCGGAGGTGATCGCGCGCACGATATCTGGCAAGAATGCTTACGTGAAAACGCGTACACGAATAACGTGCACGCGCCGACCCGTCCGCGCGCCCTCTCCGCTCACAGCCGGGCGGATGCGAGCTGCGCCGTAATCGCCGTGTGATTCAGTGGCTTGCGGATGACCTGGGTGACCCCGATGCCGCGCAATTCGGCGTCGATTATGCCTTGAGACTGCCCCGACATGGCGACGACCCGCGGCGGGTCGCGCAACCGCTGCAGCCAGCGAATCACCTCTTTCCCGCTGATGCCGGGCAACATCAGATCGACAAAGACGATATCGCGTCCGGTGGGCGGCTCACTGCGAAAGAATTCCTCCGCATCGGCGTGACAGATGACCTCGAAGCCGAGATGGTCGAGCAAGAGCGCGAGCGAATCGCTCACCCCCGGATCATCCTCGAGTACATGCACTGCCACGCGGCATCCCCAAAAAGCTGAGCGCATTCCGCGCCCCCGCTTCAAGATCGGCAAACGCCGACTGCGCCACAATTCGTAGTAGCACGGTGCGGCGAAGTACTGAGTTACAACCGGCGGCCAAGCCGGATCAGCCGAAGTAAAACGCGGAGAGGTCGATCTGGGTCCCGCGCGCCGCGATCACATTCCGCGTGTTTCCGACAGGACAATGCGGACGAGGTCGGCGGCGTTCTTGGCGCCCAGCTTCTCCATGATGCGGGCGCGATGCACCTCGATGGTGCGGGGGCTGATGCCGAGCTGGCGTCCGGCCTCCTTGTTGGAGGCGCCGCCGGCGATGAGGTTGAGCACTTCCCGTTCGCGGCTGGTCAGGAGATCGCTCCCGGGAAACTGGGCCAAGGAATCGCCCAGCCCGCCGCGCGATTGCTGGCGGGCGGTCGCCTCGATCGCCTCGCGGACCCGGTTCACCACGGTTTCCGCATCGAACGGTTTCTCGATGAAATCGAACGCCCCGTTCTTGATCGCTTCGACCGCCATAGGGATGTCGCCCTGGCCGGAAATGATGAAGACCGGCGCGGGATAGTTCTTTGCGTTCAGTTCTTTGAGGATATCGAGGCCGGAGCGCCCGGGCATGTGGACGTCGAGAATGACGCAGGCGGGCGCCTGACTGCGCACGGCGGCGAGGAACGAGTGCCCGTCGGCGAAGTCGGACACATGATAGCCTTCGAGCGTCAGCACCACGGCCAGGGCGTCGCGGACTGCCGCATCATCATCGACGATGTGAATCTCACTCGACGCTGTGGCGTTCTGAACCATGGTGACCTGCCTTTGACCTGCCTTCGATCGCCCGTCAATCGTTCGGCGCAAGCTGCTCCGCCGCCCACTGCTCGTCGTCCTCCGAAAACGGCAGGTGCAAGGTGAATGAGGCGCCGCGTCCTCCGCCGCCGGGATCGACCGTCAGTTCACCCCCGTGATTTTGCGCAATGGAGCGGGAGATCGCGAGGCCGAGCCCCAAGCCTCGGCTCTTCGACGATGAAAACGGCTTGAAAAGCTCCGGAATGGCGTCGGCCCGGATGCCCGGCCCGCTATCCTCGACCACCATCGCCGCGCCATTGTCGGTCGCACGCGTGGACACCGTAACAACCTGGCGATCGCATTTCTTCACCGCTTCCAAGCCATTACGCACGAGATTGACGACGACCTGTTGAATCTGCACCGGGTCGACCAGGAGCTTCGGCAGGTCGGGGGCGAGCGCGCGGTCGATCCGCGTGCCGGGCGGACTGCCGAGCAGCGTCAGTTCGATCGCGTCCTCGATGAGCGGGTTGAGATCGACCCTGCGGCGCACCGGATCGCGTTTCTCGACGAATTGCCGCATGCGCTGAATGATGCTGCCCGCGCGTTCGGCCTCGCGCACGGCCTTTTCCAGAATCCCGAGCACGCCCGGCGGCATCGGATTGACGGCGCTGTGCTTCGCGCAGGCGCGTTCGACCGCCTGGAGATAGAGCATCAGCGCGGTCAAGGGTTGATTGAGTTCATGCGCGAGCGCCGCGCCCATCTCGTCGATCGCCGACACCCGCGCCATGCGCACGAGATTGGTCTGCAGCTGATTGAGCCGTTGCTCGCTCTCGTTGCGCGCCCGCAGATCGCGGAGAATGCCGATGAACTGCCGTCCCGCCGAGGTGATCGCCTCGCCTACCGACAAGTGCACGGGGATCGCCGTTCCGTCGCGGTGCCGCCCCTTCACCTCGCGCCCGATGCCGATGATCTTGCGCCGGCCGGTGGTGAGGTAATTGTTGATGTAGTTGTCGTGCGCATGCGCCATGTCGGGCGGCATGATCGCGATGACATTTCGTCCGATCATCTCGGCGGCGGAATAGCCGAACAGGCGCTCGCAGGCTTTGTTGTAGGTGATGACGACGCCGTGCTCGTCGATGATGATGATGCCGTCCGCCGCCGTGTCGAGCACGCTCAGGAGCTGGGCGTCGGAAATGGCGGGCACGACCCGCTGCGCCGGCGCCTCGCCTTTCGCGGCGGCGTCCGGGGCCTCGCCTTTCGCGGCGGCGTCCGCGCGCTCCATTGGCTTTATCGACATGGGAACAGCGTCCCTTCGCCAGCGGCGATATCTACGTATTTCTCCATAAGTACGAACCCGCGACGGCCATTGCAACGACTATCGAGCGGGTAAAAAGCCGGCCCGCCCCGGGCGGTCTGCGGGCAATGGACAAAGCGGTCGGAGTTGTGCTGACCTGTCATACCGCGCGGGCGAATGGATCGACCTCGCGGACGAGCCTCGGCCGCAGGAGTGTTCATGCTGCAAGGCTGGGTCGCAGTCGGCGTCGCGCTCGGCTATATCGGCTTATTATTCCTGGTTGCAAGCTATGGCGACCGGGCGCGCGGAAGCAAGCGCGGCCGGCGGTCACGTTTGATTTACCCGCTCTCGCTCGCGATCTACTGCACGTCCTGGACCTTCTTCGGCTCGGTCGGCCTCGCCTCGCGTTCCGGCTTCGACTTCCTCGCCATCTATCTCGGGCCGATCCTGGTGATCGGGCTTGCCTCGCCGCTGGTCATCCGCGTGGTGCGGCTCGCCAAGAGCCAGAACATCACCTCGATCGCCGACTTCATCGCCGCCCGTTACGGCAAGAACCAAGCGGTCGCGGCGACCGTCGCGGTGATCGCGATTGCGGGATCGATCCCCTACCTCGCCCTCCAGCTCAAAGCGGTGTCCGCCTCGCTCGGCACCATCCTGGCGCAGGTCGGGACAAGCACCGGGCTCATGCCGGCCATGCCCGGCGACATCGCCCTGTTCGTCGCGCTGTCGATGGCCGCCTTCGCCGTGCTGTTCGGCACCCGGCACATCGACGCGACCGAGCACCAGGACGGGCTCATCCTCGCGGTCGCGGCCGAATCGGTCGTCAAGCTGGTCGCCTTCCTCGCCGTCGGCGTGTTCGTGACCTATGTCATGTTCGATGGGCCGGTGGCGCTGTTCACCCAAGCGCTGGAATACCCGGAAGTCGCGCAGGTGCTCACGAGCGAACGCGGCGTCGGCGGCTTCATCGCGATCACGCTCCTGTCGGGATTTGCGATCATCCTGCTGCCGCGCCAGTTCCATGTCGCGGTGGTCGAGAACAACAGTGAAACCGAAGTGCCGCGCGCCGCCTGGCTGTTTCCGCTCTATCTCGTCCTGATCAATCTGTTCGTCATGCCGATCGCGCTCGCCGGGCTGCTGACCTTTGCGCCGGACGCGGTCGACAGCGACATGTATGTGCTGGCGCTGCCGCTCTCGGCGGGCTCGCAAATTCTCGCCCTGATCGCCTTCATCGGCGGATTGTCTGCGGCGACCGCCATGGTGATCGTCGAGTCGGTCGCGCTCGCGATCATGATCTCGAACGACCTCGTGATGCCGTTGCTGGCGCAGCGCCGCCAGCCCTTCATCGGGCTATTGGAGAATGTCGGCGCGTTGTTGCTGCGCGTGCGCCGACTAGCGATCTTCGGCATTCTGGCGCTCGCCTATTTGTACCATCGCTCGGCCGGCTTCGCCCAGCTCGCCTCGATCGGCCTGTTGTCCTTCGCCGCCATCGCCCAGCTCGCGCCCGCCTTTTTCGGCGGCCTGTTCTGGCCGCGGGCGACCGCGCGTGGAGCGGTCGCCGGCATGGCCGCGGGCTTTGTCGCTTGGGCCTACACGATGTTGCTGCCGAGCTTCGTCGAGGTCGGACTGATCGGAGACACGATCCTGGCCAACGGACCTTGGGGCGTCGCCCTGCTGCGCCCGCAGGCCTTGTTCGGGCTCGATCTGCCGCCTTTGGTGCATGGCGTCGTTTGCAGCCTCGGCCTCAACATGCTCGCCTATGTCGGCTTTTCGCTCAGCCGCGCGCCGTCGCCGATCGAACGGCTCCAGGCCGACATTTTCGTGCCCTCCAGGTTCGCCGAGGTCACGCCGAGCTTCCGGCTGTGGCGCTCGGCCATCACGGTCGAGGAACTGACCAACGCCGTGGCGCGCTATCTCGGGCAGGAGCGCACGCGCAGCTCGTTTGCGAGCTTTGCCGCGAGCCGGCGCATCAGCCTGGAGCCCAAGCGCCAGTCGAATTTCGAGCTCCTGCAATATGCCGAGCACCTGCTTGCCTCGGCGATCGGGGCGGCGTCCTCGCGGCTCGTCATCTCGCTCCTTCTCCGCAAGCGCATGACGTCGACCAAGGAGGCCTTGAAGCTCCTCGACGACGCCAATGCGGTGATTCACTACAACCGGGAAATCCTGCAGACCGCGCTCGATCACGTGCGCCAAGGGATAGCGGTGTTCAACGAGGACATGACCCTGTTGTGCTGGAACCGGCAATTCGGGGAGATTCTCGATCTCCCGGACGAAATCATGCGGGTGGGGGTGACGCTCGACGACATTCTCCGTCTGAAGGCCGAGAACGGCGCCTTGGGGCCGGGCGACGTGGAGACGGTGGTGCGCGAGCGCGCGGCCCGTTACGCCGCAAGCGCGCCGTTTCTCGAGCGCTTCCCCGACCGCGGCCTCGTCATCGAGGTGCGCGCGAACCGCATGCCGGGGGGCGGATTCGTGACCACGCTGACCGATATCACGGCGAGCGTCGAGGCGGCGGAAGCGCTCGAGCGCGCCAATGACGAACTCGAGCGGCGGGTGCGCGAACGCACGGCCGAGCTCGAACGGCTCAATGACGAGCTCGCCAAGGCGAAGGCGGTCGCCGAAAGCGCCAATATTTCCAAGACCCGGTTTCTCGCCGCCGCAAGCCACGACCTTCTGCAGCCGCTCAACGCCGCGAGGCTCTATGTCACGAGCATGATCGAGCGACAGGGCAATGCCGAGGAGCCTGGGCTCGCCGGCAAGGTCGACGCCTCGCTGGAATCGGTCGAGGAAATCCTCGGCGCGCTGCTCGACATATCGCGCCTCGACGCAGGCGCGATGCACCCGGAGCTCGCCGACTTCCGGATCGAGGACCTGTTTCGCCAGATCGAGGTCGAATTTGCCCCGCTCGCGCGCGAGAAGGGACTCGACCTCACCTTTGCGCCCTGCTCGCGCGCCGTGCGCTCAGACCGCCGCCTGCTGCTCCGCGTGCTTCAGAACCTCGTTTCCAACGCGATCAAATACACCGAACACGGCCGCGTGCTGGTGGGCTGCCGCCTGCGCGGCGGCACGGTTCGCATCGACGTCCACGACACGGGGATCGGCATTGCGGAGAGCAGTCAACGCATGATTTTCGAGGAGTTTCGCCGTCTCGACCGGGCGGCGAGCGTGGCGCGCGGGCTCGGCCTCGGTCTCTCGATCGTCGAGCGCATCGCCCGCGTTCTGAACCACAGGATCACGCTCCGCTCGATTCCGGGGCGCGGCTCGCGCTTCTCGGTCGAGGCGCCGATCGCGGAATCCGCGCCATTGCAGGAGAGCAGCAAGCCCCTCTCCCGCGCGCAGAGCCGCTTCGCCGGCGCGGTCGTGCTGTGCATCGACAACGAGCCGATCGTCCTCGACGGCATGGAATCGCTGCTCGCCGGGTGGGGTTGCCAGGTGCTGAAGGCCCGCGATCTCCCGGCGGCCATCGCCGCGATTACGGCAGCCGACCACCTGCCCAGCGCCTTGCTCGTCGACTACCACCTGGACGCGGGCAACGGAATCGACGCCGTCATCGAGCTCCGCCGCCGCTTCGGCGCGGATCTGCCGGCGATTCTCATCACCGGCGATCGCACCCAGGAGGTGCGCGAGGCCGCGCGCGCATGCGACATCCAGGTGCTGAACAAGCCGGTGAAGCCCGCGCAGCTGCGGGCGCAGCTCGCGCAATGGCAGGCCCAGCACGTGGCCGCGGAGTAATATGCGCCGTTTGTTTTCCTGATTCGGCCGCACTCCCTCGACGGGCCGGCCCCTCGCCGCTGTGCGGGGGCGGATAAGGATGCGCTACTGCACCGGCTCGATCTTGGCGGCGGCGATGACCGCCTGGGTACGGCTTTCCACCCCGAGCTTCTGCAGGATCGCCGACACATGCGCCTTCACCGTCGCCTCGGAGACCGACAGTTCGTAGGCGATCTGCTTGTTGAGCAGACCTTCCGACAGCATCATCAGCACGCGCACCTGCTGCGGCGTGAGCGTTGCGAAGCGCGCCAGCATCGCCGTAGTCTCGACATCGCATGCCGCCGAGAGATCGACTTCGGGCGGCGTCCATATGCCGCCCGCGAGCACGGCGGCGACGGCGCCGCGGATGGCCTCGACGCCGAGCGTTTTCGGGATGAAGCCGGAAGCGCCGAAATCCATGCAGCGGCGAATGACCGTAGGATTGTCGGTCGCCGACACGACGACGACGGGCACGCCCGCATATTGCGCCCGCAAATACAGCAGACCCGACAGGCCCCGCACGCCGGGCATCGCGAGGTCGAGCAGGACGAGGTCGACATCGGCGGCGCGGTCGAGCAGCTTCGCCGTCTCCTCGAACGATCCCGCCTCGGCGATCTCGACGCGTGCGAACATCCCGGACACCGCTTCCCGCAGGGCGCCGCGGAATAGCGGATGATCGTCGGCGATTACCAGCCGATATTGCGTCGGTTCGCTCAATTGCCGTGCCAACCCGTCCCTCAGGCTCGTCCCCTCGCCTTTTTTAGGATTCGACCTTTGTATAATCATAGGCGAATCGAAGCACGTGCCAATCGCAAAAATACTGCGCCCGGAATTGCGGCCGAGTTCCGGGCTCCGCCGCCATGCCGAGTGGCAGTCGATTTTCTGACTGCAAGGTCCTCTCGGGAGCCGTCGATCAGGGCGACCCGACGTGCCGGTCAGGCCCGTCAGGCCCGGCTGCCGAGGAACTGGAGCACGATGTCCCGCCGATGCGGACGCTCCCGGTGCTCGGCGAGATAGATGCCCTGCCACGCGCCCAGCGCAAGCCGGCCGCCCATGACCGGGACGGCGAGCGATACGCCCGTGAGCATGGTTTTGACATGCGCAGTCATGTCGTCCGGCCCTTCCACGTCATGCACCCAGCCCGCATCGACCGGCGCCAGCCGGTCGATGCGCTGACGAGATCGATGCGCACGTCGGGATCGGCGTTCTCCTGAATGACGAGCGAGGCCGAGCTGTGCCGGATGAACAAAAGCAGCGTTCCCTCCGCCGCGCCCGCCGCCGTCACGAAGCGCTGCGCTTCCTGCGTGATCTCGAAAAAGCCCCGGCCGCTCGTATCCACGGTCAGCGTCGCGGTCGCGACGCCGGTGATCGCCGCCTGTCGAATCGATGTGAGTCGCCCTGGCATC